>NZ_PNDJ01000090.1:0-7124 GCF_005887255.1 Pseudoalteromonas sp. S1609
ATACGCACTAAATAGGCGATAACGCAGCATCAATGCCAAACAGGCGCTGCCCGAAGGGTTCTGCCTAGGGGCGATTTACTCTTTGTTGCTCGGTTTTTACTTAGCCCACTAGGTTACAAACCTCGCGCCGCGATTAAACCGCCCCTAGTTTGAACAAATTTTAATCTGCAAAGGTCAACAGACCCTAAGCATGTCCAGCTTCGGGGCTTAATTGGCTAACATCAAAACCAAGCATAGAGACTGCCATTTCCCAGCGCTTTTCCACTGGGGTATCAAAAATTATTTTGGGGTCGGCTTTTATAATCAGCCAGCTATTATCAAGTAGCTCTTGTTCTAACTGGCCTTGCTCCCAACCTGAGTAACCTAAGGTAATTATAAATTGCTCGGGTGCTTGAGCGGTAGTTAATGTGGCTAATACATCTTTTGAGGTAGTGATCATAATATCACTGCTCAATTTTTGGCTTGCCGAGTACCCAGTTTTTGGTGAATGTAGCACAAAGCCACGATCCGTTTTTACCGGCCCGCCAGCATACACTGTCACTTGCGCGGCATGTTGCGACTTATCGTTATCAATATCAATTTTGTCGAGTAGCTCACCTACGGTAACATCAATCGGCTGATTGATAACAAGTCCCATAGCGCCTTCTTCATTGTGTTCACAAATATAAGTGACCGCACGTTTAAAAAAAGGGTCTTGCATTGATGGCATTGCAATTAAAAAGTGATTTTCTAATGACTGCATAATTTTTACCCCTTTAGTTATTGAATCTTGAGTATGGCATAGTCCCATGTTTTAACACTAAAAATTTATTCAACTTTAAGCGATGACTATAGAAACGTCAGCGCTTAAAGTTTGCTATGGCTTTAGCTAAGTTTTCTCTCTATGGCATCAAATAAAATACCGGTAATAGAAATGTCGTAAGCGGCCTCAATTTCTTTAACACAGGTTGGTGCTGTTACGTTAATTTCAGTTAACTTATCGCCAATGATATCTAAGCCAACAAATATTAAGCCTTTTTCTTTCAATGTAGGGGCAACTGCTTGAGCAATTTTAAGATCTGACTCACTAATTGGGCGTGCTTCACCACGTCCGCCGGCGGCTAAGTTACCGCGCGTTTCGCCGTTTTGTGGAATACGCGCTAAGCAATAAGGAATAACTTCACCATCAACAACCAATACGCGCTTGTCACCTTGAGTGATCTCTTCAATGTAATTTTGCGCCATCGCAAAGCGACTGCCATGCTCAGTTAAGGTTTCGCATATTACGCCAATATTGGCATCATCTGCTTTTACTCTAAAAATAGAAGCACCGCCCATACCATCCAGTGGTTTTAAAATAATATCCTTGTGCTGGGCTAAAAATTCACGGATTTGCTTTTGGCTGCGGGTAACTAATGTATCAGGTGTGTGCTCACTAAACCAAGCTGTAAATAGTTTTTCATTGGCGTCACGCAAGCTCTGTGGCTTATTAATAACTAAAGTACCCGCTTGCTCAGCACGTTCTAAAATATAGGTTGCGTAAATATATTCAGTATCAAAAGGCGGATCTTTACGCATTAAAATAACGTCTAAATCAGCCAGCGCAATGGTGGTTTTTTCTTCAAGTTGGTACCATTTTTCTGCGTTATCAAAAACCTGCGCTTTGGCTGCAGTGGCGTAGGCATTGCCTTGACGCAGCGATAAATCATCCATTTCCATGTAGTAAATTTCGTAGCCACGGGTTTGCGCTTGCATCATCATTGCAAAACCGGTGTCTTTTTTAATATTAAATCCACTAATAGGATCTGAAATAATACCTAACTTAATTGCCATGCGCTGTGCCTTAATTTATGTGTTTTTTACAACTGTAATCTTGATATGTGGGTGCTTTTTGTTATTTCAATTAGCTAAATCGCCAAATTGTAATTGCAGTGCGCTTAAAACGGTTAACGCTGCTGTTTCTGTGCGAAGTACCCGCGGGCCTAAGCGAATATCTACAAATTCTTGTTGCTTTGTTTGTGCTATTTCATCGTCAGTAAATCCGCCTTCCGGCCCTACTAAAAAGCGCACGCCGTCATCGGGAATGGTAATAGTTTTAATACTGTGTTCGGCGCGAGGATGCAAAGTTAATTTAATGGCAGCTGTTTGCTGTTCAAGCCAGGTTTTTAAATCAACAGGTGAGTGTACTTTTGGCACAAAGTTGCGCCCAGATTGCTCTGATGCGGCAATGGCTATTTTTTGCCATTGCTGGTGTTTTTTTTCTAAGCGGTCGCCACTTAGTTTTACGCCGCAGCGCTGGCTAAAAATAGGAGTGATTTCAGTGACCCCTAATTCAACAGACTTTTGAATGGTAAAATCCATTTTGTCACCACGGGATACGCACTGGCCTAAATGAATTTTTAATGGTGATTCAACGTCATGAGGATTAAATTCAAGTGGCATAACAACCACGCTCTTTTTACTCACCTCAATAATTTCACTGAGGAATTCTCCGCCTTCACCATTAAAAATAGAAACCTGTTCGCCCACTTTCATGCGCAACACTCGACCTATGTGCCCTGCAGCATCATCGTCAAGGTTTAAAGGAGTATTAAGGGCAATTGGTGATGATTGATAAATATGAGGCACTCGCATGGCAAATCACTTTTTTACATAGAAGTTATATCCCTCTATGGTAAGTAAGCAAAGGCTTGGGTGCAATTATTTATTTTTCATATTCAGGGACTGCAAGCTCTGTTAGTTCTTGTGCGGTTTGGGCTATATCGGTATCACAGGACAAATGATTTGAATGGCACTCTTCATTTATGGGGTTAATGTCATAGCCATGATTGGTTTGACTAATAATATAGCGTTTTTCATGTAATGAATTATAAATAAAGCGCTGTGTATCATCAGCGAGCAAATAATCTGTTTGATTGAATAATACGCCTTGAACATTATGGTGTTCGTGAAGGTAGCTGGCCAGTTCTGAAATACTGATTTCGTTCTCAATATCGCAATAGCAATAATCTTTAACGAGTTCATCAAACATCATTTTAACCAGCTTTTGCGTGTTCGCACCGGCTATAATGATGTCTTTTTTAGCAGCATCATTAGTATTTATGTAATACTTTACAAATGCTCGACTGAACTCGTTATCTATATCAATTAATAGATAACTTCCTGTTTTAATTGCCATATACCTAAAATCCCTGTTAATTTACCAAACAATTAAATAGGGACGTTAAGCAACGGCTAAATTTAATGAGTTTGGTACTAAATTGAAAACATACTTATTAATAAATAACCAATAGCACAAAATACAGCAAATTCAATACAGGCAATGCCAATATTATCCTGATGATCGACTTCAAGTGCGGTATCTATATTTGGCATTGAAATAATTTTTATAATATACGTTAAACAGTATAGTAACAGCCACATCACACCGCAATGCATTACCAAAGTAAATAAGTTCTCTACCATTTTACCGTTTTGAAACGCCGCACTCGATAAACCAGCATACGCAGCAAGAGCTAAGCCTATTGATTTACCCGCATAGCGAATACCAATGGAGGTGTTTTCTAAACCAAAGTTACTTTGCAATGAGGCCCCTTGGTTGGCTTTAGCAAAGCGGTTTTCGCGTATTTTACTGTCTAGGGCAAACATGCCTTGTAAAACAAAAAAGCTTACCGAGGCTATTAATAAATTACTAAAGCCTTGAGTGTGTGTCCACGTATATAAACCCAATACTAAAATGCAGTTGGCAATCAGCATGCCTGAATCAACCAGCGCCGCACAAACGTTTTGTTTTAATATAGCTGCTTCTTCATTAAAGCGGCGTAATATCCACTTACGGTGGATTAAATGTCCCATTTTTATAAACGAAAATAACAGCACAATTAACAAAATGACTTTCAGTGGATTTGATTGAGCGGTGCTAACACTAATTTCATCGAACAAAAATGCCATTGTGGCGATCACCACTGATATTTCAGAAGCAAAACTAATTCCCATTGCAAAGTTATCATGTTGCGCTAATTCTTCTTTAAGTGCTTGTTTTGCTTTTATTTGAGTCACAATTCTTAAACTGATGATAATAATACAAATAACCACAAAACTAATAGCAATCGCAACTAAACTAGTGTTAGATAATGATAAATATGACATGGTGTTCCTAAATAGATTTACCTTGGTAGGTTTTTAACCATTCTAGTATGGTTATTGGTGAGATAAAAGAGGGTATTGATGAGTAACGACACGCAGCTTCCGATTGAATTACAAAAACTGGGTGAAACGCGTTTTGCAGCGCTGTATCCCGAACAACAAATCCAGCAGCAAATCGTGCGTTTATTAGCGTTAAGTGATTTTGCTTGGCGCAGTTTAAGTTCTCAACCTTCGCTATTATCTTGGTTGCTGTGCGAAGTTGAAATTAACAATAGAGAAATTTCAGATCCCTTTGCAACGCTTAATATAAATGAAGTCGAAGAGCAGCAGTGTCATCAATTACTGCGCCAATATCGCGAAAAGTACTGGCTAAAAGTCGCTTTTTTAGACTTATGTTGTGAAAACTCAATTGCGGATAGTATTAAATACATTAGTGAACTTGCCAATAAACTAATAGACAGTGCTAATCAATGGGCCTACAAAAATGTTGCTAAAACTAATGGTGAACCATTAGATGAAGACAAAAATTCTTTACCATTAATGGTACTAGGCATGGGGAAGTTAGGTGGGCAAGAACTCAATTATTCATCTGATATCGACCTTATTTTTGCATACCCCCGCAACGTTAAAACCCAAGGCGGTCGTCGCTCGCTCGAAGCATCTGTTTTTTATACTAAAGTGGCCCAAAAGCTAATTACAGCCCTGAACCAATGTACTGTGGATGGCCAAGTATTTCGGGTTGATATGCGCCTGCGTCCATTTGGTGAAAGTGGTCCGTTGGTGATGAGCTTTAATGCCATTGAAGATTACTACCAAGAGCAAGGGCGTGATTGGGAGCGCTATGCGATGTTAAAAGGGCGTTTAATTGGCACGCCTAATCGTTATTGGCAGGAGTTTAATACCTTGCTGAGACCTTTTGTTTATCGCCGCTATATTGATTTTTCGGTGATTGAATCGCTTAGAAAAATGAAACTCATGATTGCCCAAGAAGTGCGTCGTAAGCGCTTAACAAATAATATTAAATTAGGTGGTGGCGGCATTCGCGAAGTTGAATTTATTGTTCAAGCATTGCAAATGGTCAGGGGCGGCAGAGAAGCAAATTTACAAACACAATCTCTATTAACTGCATTAGAGCAGCTAACTTTTAGCCAAGTGATTGATGAGCATGAAGCCAGAGGGCTTAAAAATAACTATCTTTATTTACGTATGGTAGAGCAATACCTACAGATTTTTGATGATCAGCAAACACAAACTCTGCCTGATGATGAGCTAAATCAGCAACGGCTGAATGTATTGTTGAAGCAAGGTAATTTTGACTCAGCTATTGAAAAAATAGAACAGGTCATGGCGCAAATTCATAATGAGTTTATTCAGGTAATTGGTGAAGAAACTGAACCACTTGATACTTGTGAAGGCGCGTTTATAAGTACTTGGGATCATGGTGATGTTAGCTTTTTGAATGAACCAAGAGAAGAGTGGCAAACACCATTACATGACTTCAAACAGCGCCTATCTAAAGCCAAAGTGGGCAATCGTGGACGCGATATTCTTGATAAATTAATGCCTGCATTACTAAAACAATTAAACGACTTTAATGCTACTGCCAGTGCGTTTACAACGGTATGTCAAATACTAAATAAAATTATTTCGCGCACCGCTTATTTAGAGCTGTTGTATGAAAACCCTGGAACGTTAAAGCAGTTAGTTTTGCTCTGTTGCCATAGCAAGTGGATTGGAGAGCATATTTCATTGTATCCCATTCTACTCGATGAACTTATCGACCCTGCAGTGCTATACAAACCGACCCCATTAACAGCGTATAAAGATGAAATAAGACAGTATTTTTTACGTATTGAACATGACGATCTTGAACAACAAATGGAGGCATTACGTCAGTTTAAACAAACTCATCAGTTACGGATTGCTGCCGCAGATGCCACTGGCGTTATTGATGTGATGAAAGTAAGCGATCACTTAACTGCACTTGCAGAAGCAATAGTTGATCAGGCTGTTAATATTGCTTGGTATCATTGTGTTAAACGTTTTGGCATGCCACCCAATACCGATGATGAGCATAAAGGCTTTGCCGTTATTGCGTATGGAAAAACTGGCGGTTTTGAGGTGGGTTATGACTCTGATCTCGATTTAGTGTTCGTGCATAACCATGACGGTACCAGCTACACCAGCGGCGACAAAGCAATTGACTCAAGACAGTTTTATTTAAAACTAGCGCAACGATTAATGCATTTATTTAATACCCGTACTGCCTCAGGTATTTTATATGAATTAGATACTCGACTTCGCCCAGAGGGGGCATCAGGGTTATTAGCGATTAACTTAGAGAGTTTTAATCATTATCAACAAACCCAAGCATGGACGTGGGAGCATCAAGCTTTAGTGAGAGCGAGACTGATTTTAGGCCAAACTGAATTAGTAACGCGTTTTGCACAAATTCGCGCCGAGATATTGTGTCAAAAACGTGATGTTGAACTGCTAAAGACCGACGTAATTAAAATGCGCGAAAAAATGCGTGGTCATTTAGCTAAAGGTAACGAACAGCAGTTTGATTTAAAACAAGACGTGGGGGCGATGACCGATATTGAGTTTATTACCCAATATTTAGTATTAAAGTACGCTCATGAGTTTAACCACTTATGCGACAATTCTGACAATGTCAGAATTTTAACGGACGCGGCTAAAATTGGTTGCATTACAGACACACAGAAACAGCAACTTATTAAAGCTTATATAGATTATCGCTCACGCTATCATGTGTTGAGCTTAGATCAGCAGGGTCGTTGTGTAAAACGTGAAGATTTTAGTAAAGATATCAATAATGTAACTGCTGTTTGGAAAGCTATTTTTGAGTTGGACTGATTTATAAGCGCTCAATGACTATTGAGCGCTTATAAAGCCAAGGGTCTGTTGAACTTTGCGGATTGATATTTGTTCAAACTGGGGGCAATTTAGTCGCGGCGCGAGGTTTGTAACCTAGTGGG
>NZ_PNDJ01000091.1:0-11266 GCF_005887255.1 Pseudoalteromonas sp. S1609
AGAACCCTTCGGGCAGCGCCTGTTTGGCATTGATGCTGCGTTATCGCCTATTTATGGGGAATAACCACACCACATAGGCTCTGCCTTGCCTAAATACCAAACAGACTGCTGCAAATTTAACCTTGAAAGATCAACAGACCCTAAGCTATTAAAAAGCCACACTATTTAGTGTGGCTTTTTGGTTTAAGCTACAGCTTAAAACTTCATTTCAATTTTGCCGTATACATAACGGCCATTAAAACCAAATGGTGAAAAGCCCGAGTACGAGAACAAGCGAGAGAAAGTGGTTACATCGCTCACCAGCTCACGAGTTGGATCTGGGTATACATCAAACACATTATTAGCGCCTAAGCTAAGAGTAAGGTTATTATTAAGTGCATAGGCAACATCTAAATCGGTGATCCATTTAGGTTCTAACACTTCGTTACGCTCTGGGTTTTCAGACGAGTCTTGTGTTTCACCGTAGCGAGTGCTGCGAAGTGTGGTGCGCCATTCGTTAAGTGTCCATGTTGCGCTAAGGTTGTATTTATTGCGCGGTGTGCTCACTTCAAAACGACGTAGCTCGTTACCCGAGAACAAATTATCTTGCTCAACCCCAACATTTTGTAATTGTGCTGGTGGGTCAATAATATCGGTGACTTGGTTTTTACCGTAGTTGTAACCTAAGTTAAAAGCTACATCACCGTAGTTGTCGGTGATTAAATTATAAGAAGCCACGACGTCAACGCCACGGGTTTTGCTATCAATCGCGTTTAAGAAAAATCGACCTTGGTTAGCGCCGGTGCCCTCAAGTAAGCTTGCAACGCCTGCGCCCGATAAGTTATTTGATAACACAATACGGTCATCAATTAATATTTGGTAGTAATCAACAGATAAGCTGAAGTTGAAGTCGGTTGACCACGTAAAGCCTACCCCGTAGTTAGTAGCTTCTTCTGCGTCTAAACCCGGTGAACCCAATGCAACGGCAACATCGCTGCTTGGCGCAAAGGTACCTGTCTGTGTTGGTTCGCCATCCACAAATACAGTCGCTACCGAGGTAAAGTATTGCTGTTGTAGAGACGGAGCTCTAAACCCAGTTGATACAGAGCCACGCAGTGCTAAGTCTTCTGTAAGTGTATAGCGAGTGGCAATTTTACCATTAAGCGTGTCGCCAAAATCAGAGTAGTCTTCGTAACGGGCGGCTACGGCAACATTCCAGTTATCTGTAATAAAGGCTTCTAAGTCAACGTAAAGGCTAACATTGTGGCGGCTGTTATCACCCGCAGATTCAGGTGTGAACCCCGGGAACACTTGTGAACCTGCAGAGCCGAATGGGCCATTAACCGGATCGGTCACGGCACCACCTGGGCCAAAATTACCACGCGCATAAGAGGCTTCTTCACCTGCTTGAATTTCATACCCTTCGCGGCGATACTCAGCGCCCACTGCCACGTTAATTCCGCTGGCTAAAAAGTCAGCATCAATCTCACGGCTAAAATCAAGATTAATAGTCAGCTGATCGTAAGTTAGCGTGCCGGCATCAAAACTGGTTTGGCTACTTGGCCCATATGAAGTGTTTAAACTATTAATAACACCAAAGTTAAAGGCATCTTGGCCATATACAGCAGAAGCATCGTAGTTCCATTCATTAGCAAAGCCTTTCACACCTAAAGCCAATGAAAAGTCATCAATGTCTGAGGTGATCACCGGCAAAAAGCCATCAGGGTATATTTCTGTAACGTTACGGCTGTCTTGGGCGCGACGATAAAAACCACCGCCTTCGCCTTCACGTTTACTGTATGAGCCAAAAGAATAGAGCTCAGCATCGTTAGCTAGCTGATAACCTGCGTTGTAAAACAGCGCAAAGTCTTCAACAGTGCCGTTACCAAAGTTATGGTTGTAACGATCCCATGTGAATTCGCGTGGGTCGAGAGAGCCATCAGGTAAACGAGCGTAGTTTTCGCGTTGGTCGTAATCAGAGCGGTTGGTAGAGCTGCGATCGCGATATTCACTAGAAATACTCAAAAAGCCGTTATCGCCTAATTCAAACCCCATATTACCTTGCAGAGTTAAGGTTTGGCCGTCGGTAAGCGAGCGGTCGCTGCCCTCAGTAAAAGCTAAGTCACCATTTGCGTCCTCAGAAACCGACTGTAACTGCGCGACACCGTCCATATCGGTAATATTTGCACCATATACGGCACCCAAACTACCCCCACTGCTATTGCTTTTAAGGACGATATTAATCACCCCGGCAATAGCGTCTGAGCCATATTGAGCTGCGGCGCCGTCGCGTAATACTTCAATACGTTCAATCGCGTTTGCAGGTATGGCGTTTAAATCAACCGATGACGAGCCTCGACCCGTTGAGCCGTTTAAATTAAGTAGCGCGTTACTGTGGCGACGTTTACCATTTACGAGCACTAGGGTGTGATCAGGGGCTAAGCCACGCAGTTGAGCGGGGCGTACATGATCGCTGCCATCGGTAATTGATGGTTGGGGGAAATTAAAACTTGGTAATAACGTACTTAATAGTGCATTGGTTTCTGTTTGCCCCGAACTTTTTAAGGCATCATTACTAATAATATCAATAGGAACAGGGCTATCTTCAACTGTGCGGCCTAGTCGGCGAGAGCCAATTACACTAATTTGTTCAATGTTTTCTTGCGCCTGAGTCTCTTGCTCAGCAGCGTTAGCCGTCCATGAGCCTACAAGTGCAGCGGCGATACTTAAAGTGATGGTCTTTTTTGCTGTAAATAGCGGTGTAATTTGCATAACTAATTTCCCTCATTCGATGCTCTTCAGGTGGTTTCAATATAGTGTTTGTTAGAATAATGAACTAATTGAAATTACTGTTGCCAAATTAGACCATTTTTACAATCGAGGTCAATTGAATTACATTCAATCTACAATTTATTTACAGCAAGTAAGGTGAGGTGTTTATAATACCGAGGCGTAAGTAGCCATTTACCATTTAATTCTGCCAATCAACATATCTTTAAACATGACCCAATCACCCAATAAACTGTAAAACGGGTGCTTAAATGTGGCGGGGCGGTTTTTTTCAAAAAAGAAATGCCCAACCCATGCAAAGCCATAACCAATCACCGGTAATAACCATAACAATACGAATTGTGAGCTAATAAGCGCATAGCTGGCTAGTAACAACACTAAACTACTGCCAATAAAATGCAGTCTGCGACAGGTTTTATTCCGATGCTCTTTTAAATAGAAAGGGTAAAAGCGTTTAAAGCTAGAAAAGGATTTAGTTTCTGTCATTACTCAACCTGTTAGTGTTTAAAAGTTATTCATTTATTTAAGCGCAATTTAGCGCAGGTTAACAGCGATAAATGACGTTTACCGCATCTCAATAGACAAAAGCAGTAAAAGTTAATAGGTTAGGTTCACTATAGATAAAATAATGATAAAGCAATGCTTAAAAAAACACTGACCTGTGCGGTTGTAATCGCACTTGCGGGTTGTTCACAACCTGCAGAAAACACCACTCAAAATAAAGTAAAAACAGCTATGAAAGCAGTTAACTCACTAGATTACCCTGAAACTAAAAAAGGCGCTGTGGTTGACACTTACTTTGGTGAAACCGTGGCTGATCCGTATCGCTGGTTAGAAGATGATATGAGTGATGAAACGGCTCAATGGGTTAAAACACAAAACAACCTAACCTTTTCGTATTTAGAACAAGTGCCTTACAGAGACACACTCAAACAGCGCCTTGAAAAACTAATGAACTACGAAAAAATCAGCGCTCCGTTTACTGAAGGTGATTACACTTATTTTTATAAAAATGATGGCCTGCAAAACCAGTACGTTTTATACCGCAGCAAAGACGGCGCTGAAGTTGAAGTGTTCTTAGATCCTAATACTTTTAGTGAAGATGGCACCACTTCAATGTCGGGTTTATCATTTTCAGAAGATAGTTCATTGTTAGCGTACCAAATCTCAGAAGGTGGTAGTGATTGGCGTAAAATCATTGTTATAGACACCGAGACCAAAGAGCAGGTAGAGCAAGCACTAGTTGATGTTAAATTTAGTGGCGTTAGCTGGCTAGCGAATGACGGTTTTTACTATTCAAGCTACGATAAGCCAGAGGGCAGTGAGCTTTCTGCAAAAACTGATCAACATAAAGTGTATTACCATAAGTTAGGCCAAGATCAAGACGAAGATACTTTAGTATTTGGCGATACAGCAGAACAAAAACACCGCTATGTGGGCGCTAAAGCAACCAAAGATGGTCGTTACTTGTTTATTAGTGCCAGCGTATCGACCTCTGGTAATAAGTTATTTATTAAAGATTTAACCAAGCCAGATAGCGAATTTGTGACCGTAGTGGGTAATACCGACTCTGATACCAGCGTAATTGATAACGAAGGCAGCAAGCTATTTTTGGTTACTAACTTAAATGCACCAAATAAAAAAGTAGTGACGGTTGATGCAAGCAATCCACAGCCTGAAAATTGGCAAGATTTTATCCCAGAGACTGAAAATGTACTTAATGTAACGCTTGGCGGAAATACGTTTTTTGCCAACTACATGGTTGATGCTATTTCTAAAGTGAAGCAGTACAACAAAAAAGGCGAATTGATCCGCGAAATTAGCTTACCAGGTGTTGGTACAGCGAGTGGCTTTGGCGGTAAAAAAGAGCAAACTACGCTTTATTACTCGTTTACTAACTACAAAACGCCAGGTACAACTTACAGCTTTGACGTGCAAAGCGGTGAGTCAAAAGTATACCGTAAGTCAGGGATAGATTTTAATAGCGATAACTATACCTCTGAGCAAGTATTTTATACCTCTAAAGATGGCACTAAAGTACCGATGATTATCACTTATAAAAGTGATATTAAATTAAATGGCAGCAACCCAACTATTTTATATGGTTATGGTGGCTTTAATATAAGCTTAACACCTCGCTTTAGCCCTACAACAGCGGCTTGGCTTGAGCAAGGCGGCGTATACGCAGTTGCTAATATTCGTGGTGGTGGTGAATACGGTAAAGAGTGGCATAAAGCAGGTACACAATTGCAAAAGCAAAACGTATTTGACGACTTTATTGCTGCAGCTGAATACTTACAAGATAAAAAATACACCTCTAAAAAACGCTTAGCACTGCGTGGTGGTTCAAACGGTGGGTTATTAGTGGGTGCTGTAATGACCCAGCGACCTGACTTGTTTCAAGTTGCGTTACCTGCGGTAGGCGTATTGGATATGCTTCGTTATCATACATTTACAGCTGGCGCTGGTTGGGCATACGATTACGGTACTAGCGACCAAAGTAAAGAAATGTTTGATTACTTAAAAGGTTACTCGCCAATTCATAACGTAAAAGTAGGGGTTGAATATCCGGCGACTATGATCACTACAGGCGATCATGATGACCGCGTTGTACCGTCGCATTCATTCAAATTTGCAGCTGAACTTCAAGCGAATCAAGCAGGTACTAACCCAACGCTTATCCGTATTGAAACCAATGCAGGCCATGGTGCAGGTACACCAACCAGTAAAATTATTGACCTTTATGCCGACATGTACGGTTTTACGCTTTACAACATGGGCATTAAATCACTGTAGTGTGATTTTATAAACTAACGAAAAGCCGAGTTACGTATGTGACTCGGCTTTCATGTTGACTAACCTGAGTTCAGATTAGCTAACTTATTGTATAGGAGAGAACAACCGTTGATAGGTTTTATAAGCGTATTCGTCGCTCATACCGCTTAAATAGTCACAAATAATACGCATGCCTTGATTATGTTTCTCAGCTTCAAGGTACAGTGCTTGCGTGGTTTCGGGTAATAAGCGCAGCGGATCACTGGCAAACGCAGTAAATAATTCTATGAGTAGATTTTGCCCTTTAAATTCTATTTGCTGCATTTGTGGGTCGCGTATTAAACGCTGAAATACAAAGTGTTTGAGGATCTGTAGCACATTTTCGTATTGCTGATCTAATTTTGCGGTGTGCTTTAAAATAGGGCACTCAAATTCATCGTTTTGGGTATCTAAATGAATATGAATAATAAAGGTATTCACCAGTTCGCCTATGGCGTCTTTTCGCTCATGTTCATACTTTGAAAATAACCGCTTGGAGAGTGATTCCAGCAAAGTGTTTAACCAGTCATAGTCAAGTGCTTGTAAATGCGGCAATGCATGGGTTTGCCAATCGTCTAAACTGAGCACATCCGTCGCTATGGCATCTTCAAGGTCGTGAACGGCATAAGCAATGTCATCAGCCAGTTCCATAATAGCACTGTCGAGTGATTTATAACGGGTTTTAGCGCGGTAAGCATCTGCGTGTTCTTGGCTAGATAATAACGCTTTATCACTTGCGCTAAGAGGCTCAATAATCCAATTAAATATCGCGGCATCGTCATTATAAATACCTTTGGCTGGACGCCAGTCATCGGCTTTAATAAATGCACGCTGTTTATTTTCTTGTGGGATGTTATGCCAAAGGTTATCGATAAAAGCTGGGTACTTAATAAATCCTAACAAGGTGCGTCTAGTTAAGTTCATGCCGTAGCCGTTACTGTAGGGCTCTAGCTTTGCCACAATGCGCAGTGTTTGTGCGTTACCCTCAAAACCACCATGATCACGCATCATATAGTTAAGTGCAATTTCGCCACCATGCCCAAACGGTGGATGACCTATATCGTGCGCTAAACATAGGGTTTCGAGCAATCCAGTAGATGGAAAATGTTCAAAGCTTGGATGTTGGGCCTTTAAATGGCGTAATATGCCGGTGCCTATTTGCGAGACTTCTAATGAATGGGTAAGGCGTGTACGGTAAAAGTCGTTTAAGCCAATACCCATTATTTGGGTTTTAGCTTGAAGACGCCTAAATGCAGCAGCATGAATGATTCGTGAGCGGTCTATTTGCCAAGGAGAGCGGTTATCGTTAGGGCGGTGCTTATATTGTTCAATTATTCTATTTTGCCACTGTTTATCCATGTCTCAACCTATCAATTCGTCTTCGGCTTTAGCACTTAGTATATTATAAATTGTAAGCAATAGGTGTATGAATTTTATTCGGTTGTTCAGTATTCGCGTTTATAAAGTGGCTTAGGTATAATGATGTTTCGTATGTATGTGACTACACCATACATAACTTAGAGTTAAATTGAGATAATACATGTTAAAAACTATTTTTCAGTTGTTGTTAGCCGCCGTTGTTATTTGGGCGTTGACCCTTCCGTTTATTGATGCTGATGAACTAGTATCAGACGAGCAAACCAGCACTAACGATATTAAAAAACAGAAGAAGAAAGAAAAACCATTGCACAACGTTAAGTTGCCAAAGTTCTCAGAATTCACTGATGTGAAAGAGAAAAAACATGCGTTTTTTAACTTTATTAAGCCTCATGTAGAAGCCGAAAACAAAAAGATTTTACAACAACGTGCAAACCTTGAAATTGCACGCATGATGATAGAGCACAGTGAACCGCTCAGTAAAAAACAAACGGGTGATATTAAAAAAATACTTAAGTCGTACGGATTATCTGAAACCTTAGATACTATTACTTTAAGCCAAGCACTGCGCCGCGTAGACATCATTCCTAAAGAAATGGCCTTAATGCAGGCAGCCAATGAGTCTGCATGGGGTACTTCGCGTTTTGCACGAATTGGCTTAAACTTTTTTGGCCAATGGTGCTACAAAAAAGGCTGTGGCATGGTACCAAGAAGACGTAATAGTGAAGCCGAGCATGAAGTGGCTGCATTTAAATCGGTACGTGCAGCAGTAAGCTCTTATTTTAAAAATATTAATACCCACAATGCTTACAAAGAGTTACGTACTATACGCGAAGACTTACGCGCACAACAAAAACCTATTTTAGCGACTAAATTAACGTATGGTTTAATGTCTTACTCTGAACGTGGTGAAGCGTACATTGAAGAATTAAATACAATGATAAATCAAAACCGAGCGTACTTTAATGAATAAAATGGTATTAAAATTAGTTACAGCCAGCTTTTTTGCAATAGCCCCTAGTAGTGCGGTTGCTAAAGAGTTTGTAATGTCGTACGACGGTTTTTACGACCGTTTAAAAGTGGTAAACAAAGGGGACTTTCAGTACGCCCGCGTAAACTTTTATATTAGCGATATTGGTACTAACGAAGTATGTAGTATTAAGAGTGGTACTATTTTAACTGAAAAAAATGAGTACCCGCTTAATTATACCGACAAAGCGCAATTGCTATTACCGTTCGATAAACAGCTCGATACCGATAAAGCGGTGATTGTAGTTCAGCCAAAAAATCCGGTTCACGACTGTCAGTTAAAGTTACAAATAGAAGCTAATGAACTAGATGGACTGGCGTTATCAAAGCAATCGTTATTAGTTATTAATAATGAGCTTGAAGAGCTATTAACAGACCTATCTGGCTTTTTTGTTAGCAAACTAATGTGGTTTTTATTGCCTGAACAAAAAGGCGTGGTTGTTACCTTTAAAACTCCAAAGCAATTTGATGATGAGCGTATAACATGCGAAAAGTCAGTGTGTTATTTTGAAGTAACCGATAGCTGGGAAGATAACACAACCATATTAGCTGATATTAACGAGGTTGTTAAAGTAACGCCTTGGATCAGTAAGTAACCATAAAAATGGTAAACGTATAAAAGCGGCATCAACTATGATGTCGTTTTTTTATGACTAAATTAAATGATGGCAGAGGGGGCTTTTGCTAACAAGCTTTTTTCATCGTGGGTGACCACTCTATTTCGGCCTGTTTCTTTAGCAAGATAAAGCCGTTTATCGGCTTGCAACAACAGTTCTTGCATATTTAGTTCGCGCACTAACATGCTACTCACCCCAGCACTTACAGACAGTGCAATGCTATTACCATTAAAATAAAACGGGTATTCATTAATGCTACTACAAAGCTTTTGAGCTAACAGCCTAGCTTGCGCTAAGTTCTGTTGATTAAGAAAAATAGCAAACTCTTCTCCGCCAATCCGAGCAGTAACTCCAAGCTCAAAAAACAATTCGTTAATATGTTGTGCAATCCACTTTATCGCTTCATCGCCAGTTTCATAGCCGTATTGGTCGTTCACTTGTTTAAACAGGTCAATATCGAGCATGATCAACGATACTCTGCTGTTAAGAGGCGCGGTTTTAGTTATTTTTTTACATAAACGGAAAAATCCACGCCTGTTTAAAAGCTGCGTTAAAGGATCGTGATTCGCTAAATTTATTAGTCTAGACTCAGCATTAGCAAACTTAATAAACGGTAAAATTAGCGCAGTAGCGGTAGTTAAAAATAAATGCGTTACCAATAACAACTGTAATCCAAAAGCTAAGCTGGCTTGACTTATTTGGCTTGAGTAGAGCAAAACAAGGAGTACAACTTGCAACAGCATCACCACACTGTGTATTGCAAAACAGGCAACGAGTAAGCGTTGTTGGACTACAGCAACACTTGGAGTTTTAATCATTAAATACGCAGCGTAACTAAATAATACAGCAGTAATAATACTGGTAATAATTTGCCCTGCATCAATAAGGTACACTGCAAGTAAAAGCGTGCAGCACATGGCGCTTGCATAGTATAAAGGCGTTAATTTTATCGCGGGCGCTTGGCTTTGTGGTATTAACCCTAAAATAATGAGTAATGGGCTTAAAATAATAAAAACGTAAGCAAAAAAATGGGTTAATAATGGAAACTCAATAAAATCTCTTAAACCAATTAGTGCAATTGCGGTAATAAACGAGCAACAGGCGGTAGCAAAAAATAAATAGCAAGGTTGTTTTTTGTATCTATAAACAGAAAAAAAGAACACAGCAATAAACAAGTTAAGAATAAAACAGAGGCTAATTAATGTAGGTAAATGAAGCATGTTTAAGGGGCTCTTTTAGCTAATTGAAGGCGTTTATACAGCTATAAGTATTAGGTAGTAACACAAAAATAGCAAGAGGGTAAAAAGTATTAACTTTACCCCCTACTACAAACTTAATCCGTTAAGGCCAGTAGCTAGACTAAACTTTCTAATGCAGCGTCAATTTTAGTAAAGTGAAAACGATAGTTATGGTCTAATGCTTTTTTAGGTACCACATACTGGCCGGTAGTAAGTAAGTCGGCCATTTCACCCATTAATATATTAAGCACCCCAGCAGGCATAGGCATAAACGCAGGGCGAGATAATGCTTTTCCTAATGATTTACTAAACTGCTTGTTACTTACCGGCTCAGGGGCTGTAGCGTTGATAGCACCAGATATTTCTTTATTGCGAATTAAAAATAAAATGAGCTGAACCATATCATCTATATGGATCCACGACATACCTTGCTCACCATTGCCAATTGGACCACCTACACAAAGCTTAAATGCTGGTAACATTTTACCAAGCGCGCCGCCTTTTTTAGCCAATACAATACCGGTACGTAATAAGCACACTCGAGTTTCGTCAGACTCAGCCTTTAAAGCTGCTTGCTCCCAATCTTTGCACAGTTGGTGGCTAAATTCATCATGAGGCTCTGTATTGTTTTCATCAACTAGTCTGTCGCCTTGTCGACCATAATAACCAATTGCACTGCCAGATATAAAAGTATGTGGCGGGGTATGGCACTGCTTAATAGCATCACTAATCGCTTGCGTAACAATGATTCGGCTATCGCAAATGACTGCTTTTTGTTTATTACTCCAACGTTTATTTATAATAGGTTCACCGGCTAAGTTAATAACCACGTCAACGGTATTAAAATCAACATCTTCAAGGCTATCAATAGCGTTAACCTGGTGCCCTAACAATACTTTTGCTTTGGTTGGGTTTCTGCTCAGTACAGTAACATCGTGGTGGTGCAACAAGAAAGGGCAAAGGTGCCTACCAATTAAGCCTGTGGCGCCAGTAAAAAATATATGCATTGCAACTCCGAAATTATAAAAAAAGCAGGATGTTTAAAATTTATACTCTCCAGCTCAACGATTTGCAAACTTATACGTACCAATAATTTTTATGATCACCTAGGGTCTGTTGGTCTTTGCGGATTAATATTTGTTCAAACTAGGGGCAATTTAATCGCGGCGGGAGGTTTGTAACCTAGTGGGCTAAGTCAAAACCGAGCAACAAAGAGTTAATTGCCCCTAGGCAGAACCCTTTGGGCAGCGCCTGTTTGGCATTAATGCTGCGTTATCGCCTATTTATGGGGAACAACCACACCACATAGGCTCTGCCTTGCCTAAATACCAAACAGACTGCTGCAAATTTAACCTTGAAAGGTCAACAGACCCTAGTTAAACTCTGATCTATATACGGCAAAAAACGGTTAATTTATTGTGC
>NZ_PNDJ01000092.1:0-402 GCF_005887255.1 Pseudoalteromonas sp. S1609
GCCTCTATGTAACCTGTTTAATGTGTTTTTTCGAGCGTGAACATGCTTATTATTGATATTAGGGTCTGTTGACCTTTCAAGGTTAAACTTGCAGCAGTCTGTTTGGTATTTAGGCAAGGCAGCGCCTATGTGGTGTGGTTATTCCCCATAAATAGGCGATAACGTAGCATCAATGCCAAACAGGCGCTGCCCTTCGGGTTCTGCCTAGGGGCGATTTACTCTTTGTTGCCTACATGGATGTAGGTAAGGGGCGTGAGCAGGACGCGGAAGCTTTGCTCGGTTTTTACTTAGCCCACTAGGTTACAAACCTCGCGCCGCGATTAAATCGCCCCTAGTTTGAACAAATTTTAATCGCAAAGGTCAACAGACCCTGATAAAGTAGATTGATGTGCATAAAATGTC
>NZ_PNDJ01000093.1:0-27637 GCF_005887255.1 Pseudoalteromonas sp. S1609
TTGTATACAATATATTTAATTCTTTGGATAATTTAAATCAATTAATAATCAGTCTTAGGTTCGAATATTAAGTGCGACTTTTTAGATTAAGTGGCCAGCTGTTGTGGTTCGGCTATTGAATCGCCCCGTGTTTGCCAGAGACTCAATAACTTGAGAAACTGGAACTATGAAAAAATCAAATCGCTATACATCAGAATTTCGTGAACGTGCAATTAGGCTTATTACTACACAACAGCATGAATACTCCTCTCTGTGAGCTGCGCTAGTATCGATTGCAGATAAACACCAGAAACACTTAAAGCATGGGTTAAGAAGTCTCAAGCTCAACCGTCTAAACTATCTTCTTACACTCAATCAGCTGAAGAGCTGACTGGCTAATTTAGAGCGTGAGAATAAAGAACTAAAGCGAACGAATGATATTTTGAGGCAAGCTGCCGCTTTTTTCGCCCAAGCGGAGCTCGACCGCAAACAGAAATAAGCGTGGTTTTTATAGATACTTATCGTGAGCATTTCAGTGTCGAGTCAATTTGCAAAGAATTGCCCATTGCACCTTCAACGTATTACGCTCACAAACAGTGACAGAGGCAGCCAAAACGACTATCTAACCGTAAAAAGCGTGATGTTGAGTTGATGATACTCATTCGCCAATGAGTGGGAGGATAACATGTCTGTTTATGGAGCAAGGAAAATATGGAAACAACTGCAACTTGACGGCAATCAAGTAGCCCGTTGTACTGTTGAGCGACTAATGAGAAATATGGGTATCCAAGGTGCTCGCCGCGAAAAAGCATGTAAAACAACGATACCAGATGAGCAACAAGATAAGCCAAAGGATTTGGTTAATCGTCAATTTACGGCAGAGCAGCCAAATCAACTTTGGGTCGCTGATATCACCTATGTTGCTACGTGGAGCGGATTTGTTTTCGTGGCCTTAGTGATAGATGTATTCTCACGGTACATCGTAGGCTGGCGTGTACCAAAGACGATGCATACAGACTTGATTCTTGATGCGTTAGAGCAAGCCATTTGGCATCGTGGTGATCCAAAAGGACTGTTTCACCTAGCGATAGAGGGAGTCAATATTTACCCATAAGATACACTGAACGACTTGCTGAAGCAGGGATTCAAGTATCTGTAGGCAGTGTCGGTGATTCTTACGATAATGCAATGGCTGAAACGATAAATGGTTTATTTAAAACAGAAATTATTCGCAGGAATGGCCCGTGGAAAAATGCTGATGCCGTTGAATAAGCAACTTTAGAATGGGTCAGTTGGTTTAACAATCAACGGTTATACCCTTCAATTGGGTATATTTCACCAGCTCAATATGAAGTAAATTACTATGACAATTTAAACGAGTCAGGTAAAGTGGCCTGACTTAAACAAACTGGTCTGCGATGAACTCGGGGCGCATTATAAGAGAGCTATCTAAGAAGGTCACACAACGTCACATGTATAGCGTTTCTTCTTCGCCATCATCTAATATGAAAATAAACTGAATACTATAGCATTAACTCAAGACCTAACATGCCGCTGTTAAATAAGCCCTAAAGAAAAATGATCCCTCGATATAGGATAATTAACTACAAATTTAATACTATAGGTATTAAGGTAAAAAAAAGCGCTATAACAATGCAGCGCTTTCATTACTTATAGGTTGTGTGTTTAAACTAAAACGCGTTATTAAAAGAAGCCAAGGGGATCTTCGCTGTAACTTACTAATAAGTTTTTAGTTTGTTGGTAATGATCGAGCGCGAGTTTGTGCGTTTCGCGGCCTATACCAGACTTTTTATAACCGCCAAACGCAGCGTGTGCTGGGTACATATGGTAACAGTTGGTCCATACGCGACCGGCTTCTATTTTGCGACCAAAGTGATAAGCGCGGTTCATATTACGGCTCCATACACCTGCGCCTAAACCAAATTCTGAGCTGTTAGCCAATTCGAGCGCTTCGGCTTCGTCTTTAAAGGTCGACATTGAAATAACGGGGCCAAAAATTTCTTCTTGGAACACGCGCATATCGTTAGTGCCTTTTAATAAAGTAGGTTGAATGTAATAGCCACCATTTAGCTCATCGCTAAGTTGCTCAACATGACCGCCACTGAGTACTTCAGCACCTTCTTGTTTGCCAATATCAATGTAACTTAAAATTTTATCAAACTGTGCTTTAGAGGCTTGCGCACCTACCATGGTTTCGCTGTCTAGCGGGTTACCGCGTTTAATTTGCTTGGTACGTTTTAAAATGCGTTCTATAAATTGCTCATAAATATCTTCTTGAATGAACAAGCGTGATGGACAAGTACATACTTCACCTTGGTTAAAGTAGGCAAGAATGGCGCCCTCAATTGCTTTATCTAGGTATGAGTCGTCTTTTTCCATAACATCGTTAAAGAAGATATTAGGTGATTTTCCCCCAAGTTCTACCGTTGAAGGAATAATATTTTCAGCCGCACATTTTAAAATATGTGAGCCTACAGGGGTTGAGCCTGTAAAGGCAATTTTAGCTATACGCGTATTAGTTGCCAGTGCTTCACCGGCTTCTTTACCAAAACCATTTACTACGTTTAGCACGCCGCCGGGTAGTAAATCACCAATAATTTCCATTAACACTAATATTGATGCAGGTGTTTGCTCAGCAGGTTTAAGTACCACACAGTTACCTGCTGCTAGTGCCGGCGCTAGCTTCCATGCAGCCATTAAAATTGGAAAGTTCCACGGAATAATTTGCCCTACAACACCTAATGGTTCATGAAAATGATACGCCACCGTGGTTTCGTCTATTTCACCAATACTGCCATCTTGAGCACGCAAGCAACCGGCAAAGTAACGAAAATGGTCCGCAGCAAGTGGAATATCAGCGGCGAGGGTTTCGCGAATGGCTTTACCGTTATCCCATGTTTCGGCCACTGCAAGTAGCTCTAGATTTTGTTCAATACGATCGGCAATTTTTAATAAAATATTGCTGCGCTCGGTCACTGAGGTTGTGCCCCACTGCGTTTTTACAGCATGCGCTTTATCAAGTGCTAAATTAATATCGTCTTTATCAGAGCGAGGAATTTTACAAAACACTTTGCCATTTACAGGGCTAATATTCTCAAAGTATTGACCATTAACGGGTTCAACCCACTCGCCGCCAATATAGTTACCATACTGCTGTTTAAATGTGATGAGTGCGTCTGCTGTGCCTGGATTTGCGTAAATCATATGTGTGTTCTCTTGTTGTTGTTAGCTAAAAGTCTAAGCCGAAATACCAGCAACTTGTTAGGGTAATGTAGCAAGTTGCTTTATATTTAATCGGTATTGATTGACATTAGACTATTAAGCGCTTAAAAACTTGATTAGCAGTCCAAAAAAATTGTCTGTGAGTCCAAACGATTTAATCATTAAAGAGGCTGATTATGTATTCGTCGCAGTTAAAAAAAAACGCCAACAACTTGATGTACTTATTGAAAACAAAGTGAGCTTTGCTGCCGACAACAGCGAACTGAGTATTTATGATACTTATAAAAGTGCGCAAAAAGTGGCGCTGCATTCAAACGAATTACTGTTTTGTGCCATGCTCAGTGGCAAGAAAATTATGCATGTTGAGAATAGTCATTATCATAAAGCGTTTTTACCCCACGAATCGTTTGTATTAGCGCCCGAGCAAGGGGTGCTGATTGATTTTCCACAGGCAACTCTCAACTCACCTACCACCTGTTTAGCGATTGAAATCAGCACCGATAAAATAACCAATGTGGCTAATGCGCTTAATATGCAGCAAAACTTTGCTAGTGATGCCTTGTTTGAATACAGCCCTAATTTAGTGCATACCCAACATAATGCGCAAACTCAGCAGTTATTAGAGAGAATGGTGCATTTATTTAGTGAGCAAGGCGCCGAGCGACACTACTTAATTGATTTATCGTTAAACGAATTGATCACCCGTTTACTGCAACAACAAAGCCGCGATCTATTAATGGCCAACTGCGATAAACTGCGTCTTAAAAGTAACGTGAGTGATGCACTGCAATACATTGAAGAGCATTTAAGCGACACACTCGACATAGACACATTATGCAAAATAACTTGTATGAGTCGTAGTAAGTTTTACCAGCAATTTAAACTCGCTTTTGGCACAAGCCCTGCACTCTGGCAGCAACAGCTTAGACTTAAAAAAGCCCGCACGCTTTTATTAGAAGGCCAAGCTATAAGTAAAGTGTGCTACGACCTTGGTTTTAATAACGCCAGCCATTTTAGCCGTTTGTTTAAGCAAACCTTTGGGATTGCACCTAAACAGTGTCGGCATTAATAGCTAATGCTTTATTAAGTGGTTAAAAGCGCAGTCATATTTTAATAACCACACTATAATAGCTTGCAATACATAAACTTACACCTGCCAGCAACCACACTACGCCGTAGTTATGCCATAAGAAAGCGTTATTGTAAACTTTATGAGGGTTGTGCTTATCCACCAATAGCGTGCATTGCTTACCCTGCTTAAAACGCCACATCATATTTTCGTTATAATCAATTAGTATACTGCACACTTGATCATCAAAACGAAAACTCACTAGCATCGTTGGCTGATGTAAAAGCTCTGGCGCTGTTATTTGATTATTTGTCGCTGCTGTTATTTGTTCTATGTTACACACTCGCCAATGGCGTTTATTAACTTTACATTTTAACCAACGAACAAGTGGCAACAAGCCTATTAGTATAAATACAACCCCTAACCCTAGAAGTACCATACATTCACCTTCATTTTAATTAATTTTTTGGTAAACAAAATGAGTAAATAAATTACTCAACGTTCTACCTACTGATTTAAATACTGTTATTTTTTATCTACTTTTTCGAACAGGTATATTTTGTTTGGCTAAATAAGCCAGTTCAACACACGGCAAGCTCAGTAAATATACCTTCTTGCATTGGTAACAATAACTTACCAGTTTTATTTAATATATTAATTACTACCTATAAATAGACTGCTACGAGTGATTGTGGAAGTATCTTTTTGGACGACCTGATGTAGTTCGCGCCACTAAACTTAATAGCGTGGCAGTGGTCATTTAGTAAATTACCATAGCCATGAGCCATCAAAACTAGAGGCTCCTTTGAAATTAGAGGCTCCTTTGAAATTAGAACCACCAGAAGCTGCAGTACCAGGCGCTAGTAACGCAATACTCTCAAAACCAGTATTTACCGGCATTGCTTTAAGTTCAGCATCACTAAACGTTAAGCCAGAGGTGGAAGATACCATATCTACACGACGAATTGCCGAACCTGTTACCGCGATACGCTCTATATCAGTACCAGCTTTATAAAGTTGTACATCTAGTATTATTGATTGGCCAATAGTTAACGCAACGTTTTCTTCAGTCATTGCTTGATAACCGTCTTTTACAATAGTTACATCGTATGTACCTACAGGTACGTTTCTTAATAAGTAATCACCCTCGGCGTTACTGGTAATGGTGTAAACCAACCCTTTGCTTTTGTGCTTAAGTGTAATAGTTGCGCCGGTTAAATCATTCCCCGATTGCGCAACAATATGACCTTTCACAATACTACTGCCATCAACAGCGTGTGCCGCTGGCGCAATTAATAATACTGCTGTTACCGCAGTTGCCAGCAGGGTTCTAGCACCTACGCCTCGAGTTTGTTTTTTATTATTTGTAATCATGTAAGAATTCCTTGGTCCTGTAGATTTTTATTGTGAGACTAACCTCGACGTAAAATATACATAAACCACATATTGTATACAATATTAAATATGTGATAATTTTTAGTTAAAATTTAAATACAAATTAAACAAAGTCAATTGCTCTGCAAGTTTGTAACTAAAAGAAGCTTTATTAAGTATCGTAATTTAATACATGAGCTGAAGTATTTAACCTGAACTCTGGTTAAGAGATTTTCAGTGGGTACTAGGCGAAATTACTTGCAATAGCTAGCCTATTGTAAGTAGATTAAACTCAGTTAACGCTAAAAATAGCTACTTGGGGTAGGTTTATAATCCAGAGTTCAGGTTATTAAGAAGCAAACTATAGATAGTTAAATGATTAACCCCACTTTATATAGTTAGCGTTACTCGCCTTTGCATGCCCCTGTATAATTTACATATACGATACCCTTTTAATTTAGTTCTTAGACTTGCCGAAGTTAATATTACTGATACAATCTAAATGTATAATGTATACAATATTACTTATTAGAGGAAATATAATGGAAACAAACTGTAAAGATTGGCGATACACAGTTATGCCAGCCGTGTTTACATGGCTCAAAGAAACAGAGTCTGGAACCGTAGCAATTGACCTTGATGCAACGAAAAAATACGCTGCAGATATTTTAAAGGTGCAAGGCAAAGGTGGAACTCGTATGGGAGGCCTTGTTGGCTCTGGTACTCTTGGTGAAAACAGCTACCTAAGTTCCGAACAGCGTCTTTCTTTACTAAAAGCTCTCTCAAGTGTTGCTAAAGAATACAATGTTCCATTGATTAGTGGCGCAGCCGCAGAAACCAAAGAAGAACTGGCCAAAATTGTTACAGAGCTAGCAACTGTTGGCGTAGACACCGTAATGGTGATGCCACCAAAAACCAAATACACGCCTTCTGATGAGGAAATGTATGCGTATTATGCCCTTTCTGCCACAGCTGCAAAAGAGGCCGGTATTAAAATAATGCCTTATAACAACCCGGACGCCGCTGGCTATCATGCACTTTCAACTGACCTTCTAACAAAGCTTGCCGCTTTACCTGAAGTTACGGCGCTTAAAATATCCACCATAGATGTATCTGTTATTGAAACAATGGTACTAGAAAATAAGGACATAAAAGTACTCGCAGGTGTAGATACGGTAACTATACATGCAGGACTAGCTGGCGCATGCGGTGGGATTACAGGCGTTGGCTGTATATTTCCAAAAGCGAGTGTCACTATGCAGGAATACGTGAATAAAGGTGAGTGGGCCGAGGCAAACAAAATTTCTCAAGCTATGAATTCTATATCTTACCTTGATGCACAACCGTTACTTTTAGAATACCTTAAATTTGCATTTGGCATTCATCATAATGATGTAACTGGCGGGCTTCGTACTTTTGGTAAAAAGTTAAATCAACAGCAAATTGATGATGTACACACAAGGTATGCCTTAGCAAAAGAGCGACTCGAGGGTCTGGATTTAATAGACTAAATTTCCAAAAATTGGCAAACAAAAGCTCCGTTTTTACGGAGCGTTTTTGTAGCTATAGATAAGCTGCTCTTGCGGTGTTTGCAATGACCCTATTAAATAATCATACTTGAGCATAAAAAAAAATCAGATGTATCGTTTATTCAAAGCGTAAGGCTAAGCTTTGCACTTCTGAGTTTTTTACCCTATCTAGCTAAAGTATTTTTTACATACCCACTTAATAATACAGAAAAGTTGATGGGACCTTGTTCAGTTAGCTAACATCGCATTAAGCAAACTAATCGAGGTAAGTTAAAGACAACATAAATATAGCATTCTTATTTGCCTACGGGCAGCAAGCTGAGCACATTATAAAATATGTGCTAATAAGGGGGCTTATTTAAAACTACCTTTTTTCGTCTTCTATTTTAAGTAATAGCTTTTTAATGTCGTTTTTGGCGCCTAAGATATGCTTTTTCAAAAAGTCACACGCTTTTTTAGTGTCCTTTGCACGACAGTGATTTAGCAATGTACGGTGCTCTTCTGGTGCAGTGGTTAAACCACCTGCTAGTAAAATATGCATGCGCACATAACGCTCTGAATTTTTACTATACATATCAACTAGTTCACGAGTTTGTGGGCGTTGCGCGCGTGAATACAACTTACCATGAAAACGGCTGTTTAAATCGCCCGTTGCTAGGTGGGTATCACCTGCATCCATGGCGCTTTCTAGCTCAGTTAAGATAAGCTCAGCATCAATTAAATCTTGATCTGTTAAACCTTCTATTGAGTGACTTAGCAGCTCAGCCTCTAGTAATGCCCTTAAATCAAAGATTTCATCAATTTGTGATGCTGAAAGCTCTGTTGCCGTGGCTCCTTTATGCGCTTCAAAATTTACAAGCCCTTCAGCTTCTAGCTGAAGCAGTGCTTCACGAACAGGTATTCGGCTTACATTAAGCTCAGCAGCGAGTGCAGCTTGACGCAGTGGATCACCAGCTTTGATTTCACCGGTTAATATTTTTTCACGAATTGCTTCTGCTACTAATTGGGTGCGTGTTTTGTGTTCGATAGCCATAGTGATCCTCTTATACCAATCGTGTTAAGTTACTGACCATTTATAGCGACAGAAAAATGGAGTGATAACAAGGCATAAACTTTGACATATAGTTGTTCTCGGCAATTGCTCCTGCATTGCTACCTCCTGCATCCATGCAGTCGTACATGAAAAATTTATAACGCAGTTAGCGCTTTATTTAGCTCGCTAGAATGATTAAATACTTAAGCCGATTGGTATTATATTGCATTTGGCATACATTATACCCAAGTTCATTCATATTCCAAGTTAGAATCTGTATGAACACGCTATAGATAAAGGAAAAGCGGGAATATACAATTTGCATATCCCGCCCAATGAATCTTATGCTTGATAGCAAATTGGTCGCATAAAACGTAACATTGCATTTGTTCCTACAGAGGTACTACGTACATCCGTTGAGCTTGGAAATGGCCCACCGTGGTTCATTGAACCACACACTTCAACACCTGTTGGCATCTGATTTTTTATCAAACGACCCACTTTATATTGCAGTGCTTCGATGAGGCTATCTGCTTTGCTTAAATCAGCTTTCGTGCCATGAACGCTGGCTGTAAGCTGCCCTTGCAGTTTATTTATTAATGTCATAAGTTGCTGTTCACTGTCGTAACGCACAACTAATGCAGCAGGGCCAAACATTTCTTCATTCAACGCTGGGGTTGTTAAATAATCGTCGGCATTACAAACGAATACATGTGCATTAGCATGGAACGCTTGCTCAAGCTTACCTTTCCCTAACACGCTTACTTGAGCAAGTTGGCCTCGCTCTTCTACTTGGTGTTTAAACGTTTTAACAATGTCTGGCGTGAGCAAAGTGTCTGATGGTGCATCATTAATGCTCGCAGTAATATGTGCTTCAAGCTCATCACACCCGGTTGGCACTAACCAAAGCCCAGGGCTGGTGCAAAACTGGCCGTTACCCATAAGCATTGACTGGCAAAGTGACTGCGCCATTTCTTTACTCTGTTCAATGGCTTTATTGGGTAAAATAACTTGAGGGTTAATACTACCCAGCTCACCATAAAATGGGATGGGCTCTTCACGTTTAGCAATCGTTTCTTGCAGTTTACTCGCCACGTTAAATGAGCCTGTAAAGCCAACCGCTTTAATTGCCGGCGCTGCAACTAATTGATGCGATATGTCATGCTCCTTACTTTGCACCATTGCAAACACGCCTAATGGCATCGCACATTCTTTTATGGCTGCAAGCGCCGCACGTGCCATCAACTCGCCAGTTCCTGGATGCGCTGTGTGATTTTTAACAATGGCCGGGCACCCAGCAGCAAGTGCCGCTGCTGTATCGCCACCCAATGTTGAAAAGGCATAAGGAAAATTAGATGCACCAAACACAGCAGCCGGCCCCAATGGTAAATAGTTAAGTTCAGTGTGTGGTTTTGGTAACGGTGATCTTGTTGCATCGGCCTCATCCACTATTTTTAAACCCAAAGGTGATTCAGGGTTTTCGCGCAATGCACTGGCAAACGCTTTAAGTTGATTTACGGTGCGCATGCGCTCCCCCTGCAATCGCGCAAGCGGTAAGTTGGTTTCTTGCTGAGTTTGCTCAAGTAGATCATCACCAAGCGCTAATATTTGATCTGCAATACACATTAAAAAATCAGCACGTTGTGCATAGCTAGTTTTACGATACTCATAAAAAGCCGATTGTGCGGCTTCGATTGCAACGTTTAATTCAGTGGCGCTGAGATTAAAAAAGCATGTAGGTAGTGGTTCATTACCAGCGGGAGAAAATGCATTAAATTCACCATTCGCTGAATCACCAACCCATTGTCCTGCTACTAAACTTTGTCCTGTTAATGTCATGTTTTGCTCCTGATTATATTACTTGAAACCCAAATGCATATGGGTCATCGTCATCGACTGTGATAGCACTTGTGCCTGTTACTCTAGACCAACCTTGAATACTTGGCAGAATAGCTGTTACGCCTGCGATTTCTGTTACCTGTTCAATACGGCCAATAAATTGGCTACCGATATAACTTTCGTGGATAAATTCTTGCCCTTGGGCCAACTGCCCTTTCGCAAAAAGCTGTGCCATACGGGCGCTAGTGCCTGTTCCACATGGTGAGCGATCAATGGCTTTGTCACCATAAAAAACAGCATTTGCGGCATGTGAATTGGCATTTTTAGGTGTGCCTGCCCATAACACATGGCTTGCACCTTGAACGGTTGGGTCAAGGGGGTGAACACATTTTATTTTTGCGTTTATGGCATCACGCACCTGCGGGCTGTACTTTAAAATTTGCCCAGCGGTTAAATGCTCAATGCCTTTGTAATTGGCTTGCGGTTCAACAATAATGTAGAAGTTACCTCCGTAGGCAATATCTACTTTAAGCTCGCCCAGTTCAGGTACTTCAATTACAATTGACTGATATGCTAAGTACGCGGGAACATTATAAATTTTTACCCACTGAACTTTACCATCGGTCATTTCATAATTGATTCGTACACGTCCAGCTGGCGTATCTAATAGCAAGGTCCCGGGCACTTTTGCATGTAATAAACCATGCTCTAAAGCAAACGTAACAATACCCATTGTGCCGTGGCCGCACATGGGCAAGCACCCTGATGTTTCAACAAATAAGATAGCGGCATCGCCGTCTTCTGTGGTAGGCGGATATAAAAATCCGCCCGACATCATATCGTGACCACGAGGCTCAAACATTAGCGCTTGGCGTATCCAATCGTGATTTTGAAAAAAGTCTTGGCGTTTCTCACTCATGCTCTGTCCGCTCAATTGCGGGTGACCACTGGTAATTAGCCTTACGGGATTGCCACAGGTATGGCCGTCAATACAAAAAAAGGTCCCTTTGAGCATAACTTAATCCAACTTTAATTTTGTTACGTCAATACCGCTTGCCATTGCTTTAGTGTAAAGCGTGGTAACAGCTGCATTTTCATCTGATGCGTTTAGCTTAATAACGCTGTGAGCAGTTTGATTATTTAGCTCATCGATCATGTTTGCGCTACTTCCAAAATGAATAGCGCCATCTTCATTAAACTGAGCCGAAAACGATCCAAAGGCCTGTTGCCAATTTACTGTCATTTTAATTACCTGATTGATGTTTATGCTTGATATAGTAGGTATATTGTATACAATAATCAACATCCTATTTCAGCATTCCTTTCTTTAGTGGCATTGAAGGGCATCTATAAAACAGCAGCAAAAACATTAAACCATTGAATCTAAACAACAATGAAGCAAAATAACAAGTATTGAAAAATCATATCTCGTAACTTAAAAAATAAATTCAATTTTGAGATAGACACAATACATCCGTCACAACAAACATATTGCATAAAGAGGTAAGCATTTTGTCTGATAATAAAACACAACATATTGGCGTGGTTGGAGCAGGTATAATCGGTATTTGTTGTGCGTTAAAATTACAACGCGCTGGCTTTACAGTTACTTTGTATGATGAAAATGGCTTAGCTCAAGGCTGCTCGAAAGGGAATGCTGGGCACTTTGCAACAGAGCAAGTATTTCCTTTAGCGCACTCATCGTTATTAAAAAAGCTGCCTATGATGCTATTAAACCCACTCGGCCCTCTTAGAATAGATTGGCGCTATGTGATCAAAGCACTACCTTGGTTTTGGCGGTTTGTTAATAACATGGCTAGCTCAACCTATAAAGCAAATACCCACGCTTTACAGGCGCTCAACCACCGTGCAATTACAGCCTACGAGACCCTGCTAGATGAATTCAAATTAAATCATTTAATAACAAAGAAAGGGAGCTTGCTCACTTTCGAAACAACGCCAGTTACACAAATACAGGCTATGTTTGAAAAATATTTATCACACGGTATCGCTGTAGAGCTGCTCAATGCTGAACAACTACAACGACTGGAACCTAATTTAGCAAAAACCATAACGCATGCATTATTTTTTAAAGAGGTAGCGCACAGCGTTGATCCTCATTTATTTTGCTTAAGTTTAGCTGAGCAATTTAGAGCTTTAGGTGGGCAGTTTTGCCAACAAAAAGTGATTGAGGTTTCACCTGTTTATAGTGGCTATGAAATTAATTGCCCTGACCAAAAATTTCAAGCCGATAAAGTCATCATCGCAGCTGGTGCGTGGAGCAAATTACTGCTCCAGCCCTTAGGTTACAATGTACCTCTTGATACAGAGCGAGGCTATCATTGCATGTTATCGAGTAATTATGGTCTATCTCGTCCTGTCGCCTCTGCAGAGCGCAGTTTTATTATGACACCCATGAGCCAAGGTTTACGAATTGCTGGAACAGTAGAGTTCGCAGGTACAGAACGTAAAATGAATAATAAACGCGCTTTGGCATTATTACCCAGTGCCAAAGCAATGCTCAATCATTCAGCGGTAACACTTCAACCTAGTAGCGTGTGGATGGGCTGCAGACCATCACTGCCCGATTCATTACCGGTCATAGGCGAAGCACCTAACCACACTAATTTATTTTTTGCATTTGGCCACCAGCACCTTGGATTAACTCAAGGTGCTATTACAGGTGAGCTAATAACTAGTTTGTGTTTACAACAAGTACCTAGCGTAGATATAAAACCATATTGTATCAGCCGCTTTTCATCTCAAGCTGCTTGCAGTTCACACGCCCCACTTGCACAATAGTCACACTTACGAGGAAAGCACTATGATAGCCCAAGGTATTGGTACCCATACCAAAGAACAAGCACTTGCCAGTTTATCTAATATGACTGACGATTTAACCCCGATCCAACCGCAAGAGCACCTAGAACGAATTAAAAAAGCTCAAGTATACATGCAACAAAATGGTATTGACGCCATATATCTAAACGCTGGTACAAATCTTACTTATTTTACGGGAATGCGTTGGTATGCCAGTGAAAGACTGGTGGGAGCAATTTTACCTGCACAGGGCGATGTACAATATATTGCTCCTTTTTTTGAAATTGGTTCACTCAATGGCTTTAAAGTGATTGATGGCCCAATTCATGGTTGGCAAGAACATGAAAGCCCATATCAGCTATTTGTAGATGTAATAACCGAAATGGGCATTGCAAAAGATGGCACTATTGGCATTGATGAAAGTGCACAGTTTTTTATTTTTGATGGCATTAAAAAAGCACAAAGCGGCTTAAAACTGGTTAACGCACAACCCGTAACAGCACATTGTCGTATGCACAAATCAACCAATGAACTTGCATTAATGCAACGCGCAATGGATATGACCTTAGTGGTACATAAAGCCACAGCCAGTATGCTGTATGAAGGCATTAGCACCACAGAAGTAGAAGCTTTTATTAAACAAGCGCACCAAAAAGTAGGTGCGCCAGGTAACTATTTTTGCATTGTGTTATTTGGTGTTGCTACCTCTTTTCCCCATGGCGTAAAAGACGCGCAAATTCTTAAAAAAGACGATGTGGTATTAATTGATACTGGCTGTAAAGTGCACGATTACTTATCTGATATCACCCGCACTTATGTGTTTGGCGAAGCAAGTGATCGCCAGCGCCAATTTTGGGATTATGAAAAAGCGGCACAAATAGCTGGATTTAATGCAGCAAAAATAGGCCAAACATGTCAAGACGTAGATGCTGGAGCTCGTAATTATTTAGCTGAGCAAGGCCTTGGTCCTGAATATCAAACGCCAGGGTGCCCACACCGTACCGGCCACGGCATTGGCTTAGACATTCACGAGTGGCCTTATTTAGTCGGCGGCGATAAAACCCCTCTGGCCACCGGTATGTGCTTCAGTGTCGAACCCATGCTCGTTGTACCAAATGAGTTTGGTATAAGATTAGAAGATCACTTTTATATGACCGACAACGGGCCAAAGTGGTTTACTGAGCCATCCCATAGTATCGACGACCCATTTAAATCAACCAGTTAATTTATAACACTCTCTGCTGCATGTATACGAAAACCATGCAGCCACTGGCACTACTCACTTCACTTAGCTTGTTTTTGAGTAATTAATAATAAATTTGCAACATTCCATCAGAGATTAGGCGCCTCTTGCTGTTCACCATATAGGTAGTGTTTTGTACTGCTATTACAGTGAACTGCTTGAGGTAAATAAGTGTATGAAATCACGTACTTTACCAAAGCGAAGCATTATGCTTCTGGCATAAACCTCCCACTTAGGCAAAACGTGGGATGTACTTTATAAGGTAAGCGTAGGTCAGTTGGTTAACCATTTTCCGCGCTAGAGACTTGGTAAATTAATGCTCATTTGTTTGGCCCTTATTCAGGTCTTACTACGGGTACTATTTCTTTTACTGCGACACCTTACGACCAAGCTGCGCCAATAAATACACAACAACAGGACGTTGCAATCACGCCTTATGAAGATAAGAAATACGAGTTTGAGTTAACCCCTACCTCTTAAGCAATGTTAATCACGATCACGGCACGATTAGATGTAGACGGAGAAGAAATTCGCATCATCAAAAAGCAACCAATATAACCTTTTGAAGACAAAAGTAGTGTAAGAACCTTTCAAAAAAATCAATGCCGACCAGTGAGCAAGCTGATCGGCATTTTTCAGTTTAAGTGTTATTCCATAGATAGTGTGAATAAACTTTTCCTATAAAAGTACCATTAATAGGGCGAGTAATTAACGACATCCACTACTGTTATAGTCAACGACTAAACTAACACCATTACTTGAGCCTGATACCTTTAAGTAACCCCAATATTGGCTTGAATTAGCAATATAAATACACTCGTCGTTACCACTATTATTTGACTCAGCCAATTCGTTATTGCCATTAGGCCACGAGCTCTCGGCATAGCTAAGGCTTATATCGCCACTGCCATTGGCCGTGGTGATTGCAATCCCACTTTGACTTTGCACATCAGCAAGACTAAACCACATCGGACCGCTGTTACCTAAACAAACCGCTTCGCCATCATTTAAACGACCGTTGCTACGACTGCCTTGTGTGGCACATACATCGGGCATATTGGAAGTGGCTGGCGTATAAGACGCTGTTAATTGCACATTTTCAAATGCATTATATCCATGTAACATAACCTGATAAGTACCAACTTGTACTGGGTCAATGGCGCACTGCTCTTCGTTACCACCAATATAAGGACGACAATCGTAAACGGTCTCTGTTGGTGCCGCTTCATAGCTTACATACAGGTCAGCATCTCCTTCTCCTCCAGTAATTGTAAATACTAGTTCACTGGCACCTTGCGGAACGGCAAAAGTAAAGTATTGCTGCTCATTTTGCGCGCCGTTAGTCTGAACTGTTTGATTATTTTGCAATATGTTATCACCGACACTACTATCTTTTTCGATGGTCGCTGTCGTGATAGCTGATTGACTTGCTCCTTGATTGTCAGTAACTATCAAACTTATGTTGTACTCCCCTTCACTGATATACCTGTGAAGTGGATTAGCCTGATTCGAGCTACTGCCATCACCAAAGTTCCATTGATAACTTACAATTGAGCCATCACTATCAATACTGCCATTGCTGGTAAAACTGACGTCATTATTTTGCACGCCATAATATGGGCCGTTGATTTGAACTGTCGGCGGAATATTTGAAGGCGCGCCAGCAACTAAATCATCGCACCATTGTACAAATTCACTTTCGTAACTACTTTCCCACTGTTCTGTTTTTGCTTTGTAGGCAATCCAATCACCCACTCTGGTATGGGCAAGCATAGTATTAATTTCATCATAATGGCGTTCAAACATAAACCTCACAGCTAGGTAACCCCAACGATAGATTCGGTCTTGATCAAAACCATCATAAGTAGTGGAAAAGATTTGTGCTAGGGTAAAACGTGAGCCATCACTAATGGTTTCTTTTGCTGCGTCATTATCATTTAAATTAGCAATGTATTCAGCAACCCCTTCCGACCACCAAACAACATCTTCTGTAGGAGAGTTAAAGTCGCCATACAGATCAAATCGCCCATCGAGATAGTGCACATATTCGTGCTCTAAATTCCAAACGAAATGCTCTGCATTTGCATAATTTGCTTCATAAGCAATAAAGTTTGCTTGGTTGCCAACAACGGATGGATCACCTTCTAAATACATGCCACCATTATTGGTATTAATACCAAAAATAACCCCCGCATATTTACCGTAATCGTCGCTACTATCGAAAATATTCACTTGTAAAAAGCTATTATTATCATCAGCTACGGGGGTGTTATTAGTGGCAAGTTTAGTATGGAATAGCCCTTCCTCAGCACCCATTGCATCACACGCGGCGGCATGTTGCGCAACAGTCATATTTTGCGAACGAATTTTAATCGTGCTACTGCAACTATAGCTTTGTGACAGTGCTTGACCTATCAGGTTATCTACAAACCCACAAATACCATAATCATTACAATCTGCGTAATAACTAACCGAGTCAGCTGCCGCAAGCCAAACCGCATCACCATAGCCAAAGCTAGTATACGTTGAAAAAATAGCATTTAGACCAGTATCTACAGCACTTTGAATCGGTGTATCTGAGTATTGCTTTAACCGAGCAAGTTCACTTGCTGCATTAACAATAAGGTACTGTGCGTCTGATCCAATCATCCATTGTTTTTGAGTAAACGCACTGAGCCTTGTTACTAAATCAGTGTCTTTGCCCACTGCCGTAACAAATTCATCATTCCATTGACCACGATATAACAAGGTAAAGATACCATTCACTGCACTTCGTACATTCCACTTGGCGCCGTAGCTTTCATTAAAACGGCTCAACCATTGTTTTACCACTTCAAGGTAACGATGCTGTTGCTCTGAGCTGTCCATTGTGATGATTACTTCGTTTAACGTTTTAGCATGACCGTCGTTATCGTCGTAAAAATGACTATTGGCAACAAATGCATCAACCGCCCCCACAACTGCGGTGGTGACCCACGTTGCAAAACTAACATTGTCGTTATAAAACTCAGCGTAAAAACCAGTTCGTAGGTATAAAAATAGCGCTTCCAACTCTACATTTCCGCCGCCAGCATAAGTCTGTGAAAGTGCCTTAGCATGATTTGCAACAGCAAACATTTTATCAGATGTAAACACCTGACTTTGTGTTAAAGCAGAGGCACTAAACAACTCATTAATACATTGTGTACCTTGGTTTTGAATTTCTGTAATAATACTTGATGTGCTCGCGTTTGCTAATGCATTCAAATCACACGTAACGGCGACTGCTTGCATCGTCATCACACGCGCATTAAAAAGTTTTTGCTGGCTTTGCATTTTTGCAATCGGTGCTTTTTCATTATGATTTTGTTCAACGCCATGATGATGTAAACGCTCTACAACGGCTGTCTGAGGTTTAAATGTTCGCTCCTCCACCTTGTCAGCCAATGCCATTGAACTCATACCTAATATCGGTAACGTCAAAATCAGTGTGTTAATTTTCATATTATACCTTCGATGATTAGTATGTTCTTAATCCAGAACTAGTTGTTGAGATACAATTTGTAACACCTCATTATCATTGTATACAATATATTTTATATAACATTAACGAATATTGATATATTAGTTTTGAGAAAACGGTTTCAACCAATTCTTTTGTATTGATTTTTACTTACTTCAAACTCTATTTAATTTAGTGAAGCTGAATATCACTCCCTCAAAGGTTACCCCATAGGGGTGGGTCAGTTTGGCACACTAAACTCTCGCAATATTTAAAAGAGCGTCTTACAACGACTCTTTTAAATAATTAGCACTTTGATTTAAAGCCAGATATGGTAATTTACTCTTTCAACCAGCATCCTCCCTTGAGTAGGTTATATGAATACAAAAAACCGTTGGACATTAAAAAGTATTGCCAAAGAGTTAGGTGTGTCTAATGCTACGGTTTCAAATGCGTTTAATCGCCCTGATCAACTCTCGGCTAAACGACGCGAAGCCATACTTAAAGCTTGCAAAGAGCTCGGTTATTATGGCCCTAATAAAGCGGCGCAATCTCTGCGAAGTGGCACGTTTAATATTGTTGCTTTAGTGCTACCAGATAGCGTGGAATATATGGTGTCAGACCCTGTCGCCAGTAGCTTTATGCGTGGTGTAACCTCAGTGCTTGAAAAAAACGGCATTAATGTTTTATTGTTTTCAGGCAATAACGAAAACCTTAATAACGTTGTTGATTTTGTTGATGGGTTTATTTGTTATGGGCGCCCGCGAAACAAAGCACTGGTAGAGCAACTAAAAACAGTACAAAAACATGTGGTTACTGTGGATTTTGATATTGCCCGCAACGCATCAATTAATATAAATAACGAACAAGCCAGTTACGAAATAGCCAAACATGTTTTGCACAGTGCAACTGATAACGTGGCAATATTAGGCTTGAGATTACTCGATGAAAATGTATTGTGCCGAGTTTACGAACATCATGAGTTTGAAACGGGTCAATCTATTTCTCACCAACGCTTACGAGGTTATCAGCGTGCGATAAATGAAGCGAATGTAACGGTAGCCGACGACCGCATTTGGAATATTCCTGAAAGTAGCGAGCGTTTTGCCAGCATAGCTGCAAAAGAAGTATTAAACGCCTCACCACGCCCTGATGTGATCATATGTATGAGTGATTTAATTGCCCTCGCCACCATGCGAGAAGCAATAAAACAAGGGATAAAAATAGGGAGTGAGCTACGTATTGTTGGATTTGATGGCATAGAAGAAGCAGCCCGTTTTGTGCCTCGCCTTACGACTATTCATCAAAATAGCCAAGAAAAAGGTGTAATAGCTGCTAACTTATTTATTTCTAAAGAAGAAAAACAACACGAAGTAGGTTACGCACTAAATATTGGTGCAAGTAGCTGAGCGCTGTTAGTAGCGCAGATAAAAAAGCCAAGCTTAAGTTGCTTGGCTTTTTGGTTTTCAACAAATAAAGCTATTTAAACTAATAAACTTTGTAAGTTTAAAGTGTTTTCTTGAGCACCATTAACCTGCGTAATAAGTGCAGTACGACTAGCAAAATCAATACTCAAAGAAATTGATTGTTGCTCAAGCTTCCACATTAAACAACATACACTTGCGCCACCTTGAGCAGTAAATTCACCAGCAAATGCAGGATGCTCATTACGTATTTTAATTAATGCTATTAATCCTTTTACTACCGGCTTATTTAGCGCTTCATCTATTTTAGCGGCATCTAGATAAGGGCGATTAATATCACGACCAACGTTCGTTCTCGCCAGAAGCTCCATATCATTTTTACAAGCAAATAAACCACCGTAATATACTTGTGGTACACCCGGTGCAAAAAATTGAATGGCGCGAGATAATAAGTAATCAAAATCATTTGCGCCCAATGCATCGTAATACGTACAGTTAACTTGATATAGGTCGACATTACTTGCAGCTGCACCTGTTGCTTTACGGCTCTGGTTATTGCTGTTGGCATGCATGGTTTCTACTAAATTATCTATTTGAGATGCGTTTAACAGCCCTGGTTTATCGCCCATTGGACCCGCGTCAATAATGCCAATGCCATCATGGGTGTCTAGTACAGTTAAACAGTTACGCGGTGAAATTTGTAACCACTTAAGCAATGCGTCTACGTCATTATTAAATAAGCTGTGTAATATAAGCGGGGGTAAAGCAAAGTCGTATACCATGTTTACGCGCTTAGCCACGTCAACTTGAGTTTGATAATGACTATGAATTTCAGCAATGGTTTCCATGCCTAAATCATTTGCCTGCTTTGAGAGTTTATCTAAATAGGCAAATGTTTCATCAAGCATAAAACAGTTAGTACCTGCTTGCTTAATGGCGTAACCCGCTGCATCTAAACGAATAATGTTTACGTTGTTAGCAGAAAATTTAGTAAGTACGTTATTTAAATAGGCAATGCCCGCTTCTACTTTTACATTTATATCAATTTGGTTGTCGGTAAAGGTGGTCCAAAAATCATACGTTTGACCATCACCGCATTTCATTGGTGTAAAACAGCTTCCAGGCCGTGGACGGTAAATGGCTTGTTGTTCTTGGTTGCTCATGCCATTAGGGAATACGTCTTCTTTAGTTAAAAATAAATCCCAAAATTCAGAGGCTTTGCCTTTGGCCAGCACATCCTGAAATTGAAACGATTGCGCCGATACATGGTTTACTATTAAGTCGGCCATTAAATCATGGTCTTTTCCAAGTGCTTGAATATCTGACCAAGTTCCTATTCGGGCATCAACTTCACTGTGATCAATTGGGTCAAAACCTGCATCGCTACCATCTATTGGGTTATAAAATGGTAATAAGTGTACCCCTGCAAAAACGTCTTTAAGTGGACCCTTTAGAAGTGCTGTTAATGCGTTTATATCTTTACCGGTGATTCGATCAGCATATGTGATCAATTGAACTTTATTCTTCATCATGTGTGATTACCAAGTTGAAACTTAATCGATTAAGATATATCTTTAACTAGCAAGTAAGAATTTACAAGTAATTTTTAAATATTTTACATACAAATATCGTGGCTCGATTAATACTACAATAAGTTACTGACAACTTAATGTGTGTTACCAAGCATTTAACGAGGAAAAGCAAATGACAAAATCACACACACACGTAAGCAGCGATCCGTTGCAACAAATTCGTTGGCTCACATACATGATGTTTTTTATGTTTGCCATGACCTCTGACGCCGTTGGCATGATCATTCCCGAACTCATAAGCGATTTTGGTTTAAGTATGACCCAAGCCAGTGCGTTTCATTATGCGCCTATGGCCATGATTGCAATAAGTGGATTATTTCTAGGCTTTTTAGCCGATAGTCTTGGCCGTAAAAAAACGATTATGCTTGGATTATTAATATTCTCTGCAAGTTGTTTTTTGTTTGCGATTAGTAGCAGCTTTATATTTTTTGTTTTTTTACTGTGCTGTATTGGCCTCGCCATTGGTTTATTTAAAACCGGTGCATTGGCGCTTTTAGGTGATATTTCTAATAGCAACGAAGAGCACACCAAAACCATGAATAAAGTAGAAGGTTTTTTTGGCATTGGTGCCATTGTTGGCCCTGCTTTAGTTGGCGTGCTGCTAGTTCAAAATGTAAGTTGGACTTACCTTTACATCATTGCTGGCATTATGTGTTTGATTTTGGCATTGCTTGCTTGGCGTGCCGCTTACCCTGCTGTGGTAAAAAATACAGATAAGCCAGCCTCACTAAAAACGACTATGAAAATGGTTAAAAACCCTTATGCACTGGGTTTTTCACTTGCAATTGCTTTATATGTTGCCACCGAAGTTGCCATATACGTGTGGATGCCTACTCTACTAAAAGATTACACTGGCTCATGGCCGCTGCTGGCCACTTACGCACTCACAATCTTTTTTGTGTTACGTGCTGCAGGGCGTTTTATTGCGGTATGGTTACTGAATAGGTTTAGTTGGCAAGGAGTTATGGCTTACTTAAGCTTTGGCATTGCGCTGTGTTACGTTGGCACTCTTTATGGCGGCGTTGATTGGGCTGTGGCTTTATTACCTCTCTCAGGTTTATTTATGTCGATGGTCTACCCTACTTTAAATTCTAAGGGAATATCGTGTTTTCCTGTGCATCAACACGGCGCAGTAGCCGGTGTTATATTATTTTTTACCGCACTGTCAGCCGCCTTAGCACCTTTATTTATGGGTATGATCAGTGATTACTTTGGACACGTACGCTACGGATTTTATTTAGCCACGGGTTTTGCAGTCATATTATTTTTAGCTATGCTATTTAATTATATTCGTGACCCATCAGCAACTGCATTAGAGCAAAGTAACTTAGTCGCTGAGTAAACAAACAACTTTTAATGCTATAAAAACATTATAAAAATCAATGTTTGAGTAAAAAAACAGCAAATAATTAACAAAATAATTTGCTTATTGTAAAAACTTTGTTATTTTTACTTAATCGATTAAGTAAAAATAACAACTTCCCTTTGGGTTTAAAACGAGGCGTTCACATGACAACACACAACACACCTTTATATCTGATCAGTGCTTTAGCGCTCGCCGTTAGCCAAGGCGTTAATGCACAACAACAAGAGCAAAATACACAAGCGCAAGCCAACAAAGGACTCGAAACAATTGTTGTTACCGGTGTACCCCGCCGTACAACGATAATGGCGTCAAGTTCTTCTGTAAGCAGTGTGTCGCTTGAGCAAGTTGAGGTGTCTACGCCTCGCTCTACCGCTGAGGCATTTAGAATCATTCCTGGCGTTCGCTCAGAATCAACCGGCGGTGAAGGTAATGCCAACATTGCAGTACGTGGTTTACCGGTTGCCTCTGGTGGTGCTAAATTTTTACAGCTTCAAGAAGATGGCTTACCTGTTTTACAATATGGTGATATTGCATTTGGTAACGCTGACATTTTTATGCGCTTAGATAACACAGTGCAAACCATTGAATCTATTCGTGGTGGTTCAGCCTCTACCGCAGCCAGTAATGCACCGGGTGGCATAATTAATTTTATTTCAAAAAATGGCGAAAACGAATCGGGCAGCGTATCAACTACACTTGGCCTAGATTACGATACTATTCGAACTGACTTTGAATATGGCACCTATTTAAATGACACTGTACGCTTTCATGTTGGTGGTTTTGTACGTCAAGGTGAAGGCCCACGTGAAACAGGTTACACATCAAATAAAGGTGGGCAAATTAAAGCCAACCTGACCAAAGATTTTGAAAATGGATACGTGCGTCTTTATTACAAACATTTAGATGATAAAAGTGTTGGCTACTTACCTATGCCAATGTATGCAAATGGTGACTCAATCCCTGGGTTTGACGCACAATCAGATACCCCGCATTCAGCATTATTTACTAAAACAGTGCGCTTAAACGGCGAAAATCAAATAAGTAACGGCGATATTCGCGATGGTATGAATCCGCAAGTTGACTCAATTGGTTTTGAGGCTGTATTTGATTTAGACAACGATTGGCGTATTGAAAACCGTTTTCGTAAATCATCTGTAAGCGGTAATTTTAATTCACTGATCCCAGCTGAAGTTGGCGATGCATCAGCTATAGCGCAAAGTATTGGTGGTGTGGGTGCAACGCTTAGTAATGCGACCACAGGTGCTGCATTTAACGATGATTTAGCCATGCGTATTCATACGTTTGACGTAACCATGAACGACTTTGACTCAATTGTTAACGACTTCAAACTGACTAAATCGCTAAGTGATGATACTAGCGTTACTTTTGGCTATTATGCGTCAACCCAAAATATTGCCATGTCGTGGTTATGGAATTCCTACCTAATGGAGCTCAAAGGTGATAACGCAGCGCTATTAAATGTAACAGCCGCCGATGGGACTGAATTCTCTGAAAATGGCTTATACGCTTATGGCACGCCTTTTTGGGGTAACTGTTGCCAACGCGATTACGACACAGAATACGACACTCGTGCACCCTATATTGCATTTTCAACTAAGGTGGGTGACGTAAGTATTGATGCTAGTGCCCGTTATGACAGCGGTGAAGCGCGTGGTAACTATGCAGGCGCGGTTACCTCAACCGTTGATATGAATCGCGACGGTGTAATTTCTGTTCCTGAACAAAATGTTGCAGGTATTGACCTTGCAAATGCCAGCCCTGTTAATTACGACTGGGATTACGCATCATATTCAATTGGTGCCAATTACCAAATTGACTCAAGCCTTGCAACGTTTGCACGATTGAGCAAAGGCGGTCGCGCCAATGCTGACCGACTTTTATTTGGTAAAGTTCGCGCCGATGGCTCAGTAGCCGATGAAGATGCCGTTGATGAAGTAAACCAGTATGAGTTTGGTATTAAAAAGCGCTTTGATTCACTGTCAGTTTTTGCCACGGCATTTTATGCACAAACTGAAGAGCAAAACTTTGAAGCGACATCACAAACCTTTTTTGACCGCGAATATGAAGCAAAAGGGATTGAAGTTGAATCAACCTACTTTATTGATGCATGGGATTTTCGTGGTAATTTAACGTGGACAGACGCTGAAATTGCAAAAGATGCACTTACCCCTGAAGTGGTTGGTAATACGCCTCGTCGCCAAGCTGATTTAATTTACTCATTAATGGCACGTTACACTTATGAAAAAGGCTCTGCAGGCCTAAGCTTTATTGGTACTACCGATGCCTATGCTCAAGATAATAACGATCTTAAGTTTGATGGTTACACTCAAGTAAATGGCTTTGTAAGCTACGATTTATCAGAAAATCTTAATATTGCGTTAAACGTAAATAACCTATTCGATACGGTAGGTATTACTGAAGCAGAAGAAGGCTCAATACCTGATAACAACATTATACGCGCACGTGCTATTAATGGCCGTACAACGTCATTGACGTTTAAATACGCGTTTAACTAACCAATTTTAGTGTAACAATTGCTGAAGCTATGTTTGTTCAGCGATTATTACACTAGTTTTAATAATTCTCCCTTGAATTTTGACCTAGCCATGCTAGGTTTTTTAGGATTTACACTATGAACAAATTACTTAGCCTTGGTGAACTGCTTATTGATATGCTGCCTCAAGACTCTAAAAACAGTGCTTATTTACCCATTCCAGGAGGTGCTCCAGCTAATGTGGCAGTAGGTTACGCAAAGCTCGGCGGTAAAGCTGCGTTTTGTGGCGGTATGGGAGATGACTATTTTGCTAAACAATTAACTAATGCGCTTGAGCAATATAATGTAGATACTGAGTATTTATTTACCATAGAAGGCGCGCAAACAGCTATGGTTATTGTCAGCTTAGATGAAAACGGCGAACGCAGCTTTAACTTTTATCGTCATCAAACAGCCGATTTACTGTTAACGAGTGAGCACTTAAAGCGTATTAATTGGGATGAATTGAGTACCCTACACTTTTGTTCAAACACCCTTACTGATTCGGCAATTGCACAAACCACTGAGTACGCTTTAAAGCTGGCTAAAAACAACCACAAACTCGTTAGCTTTGATGTAAATTTACGCTACAGTTTATGGCAAAATATCAACGACATTGAGCAAAGCGTGCAGGCATGTTTCGCGTATTGCGATATTGTTAAGCTCTCACGTGATGAGTTAAACTTTTTAGCAACGCAACGCCAGCAATCAGCTGATATCTACTTAAAGTCACTGCTTGAATTAGGCGTCACGCTGGTGTTTTTAACCGATGGTCCGGCACCAGCGACTGTTTACCATAACGCTTTTACCCTCAGTGAAGCAGCTCCAACAATTACCGCTGTAGATACCACCAGCGCTGGTGATGCTTTTATTGCTGGCGTACTATACTACTTAAACCACAGCGATAATGCAGTGCCACTTACTGATAAGCTAAATGATGAGTCAATAGTAAAAAAAGCGCTTCACTTTGGTCTTCGCTGTGGCTCAAAAGCTTGCTTAGCTAAAGGCGCTTTTCCTGCACTTCCCACGCAGCAAACACTTTCGCAATAAACCAAGATACTTACAAAAAAGGCCACTGTTGGCCTTTTTTGCTAAGCGTCTAAATTATTGGTTTTTAGCCATTCTAAAGCGGCAGTAGCATTTTCAAAGTATTGTATTTCACCCGACATAAACCAACTGCCTAACTTAGCTATGGTTGATTGCCACTCTTTGTTACCGTAAATCGCTATTTTTTTAAATTCTTTGTTGTGTTTCAAGCCAAGCTTTAAATCGTCCCAAGCAGCACGAAGCTCCCAACCATCTAACTCAGTGCCATCTATCAATACGTTAACAATAGGATGCTTAACTTCGCCTAGCGCTGAATCGATCATTGGGGTGATCACTTCATAATCTTTGTGAGTTAAGGTACCAATTGCCTTAAGTGTTAAGAAAAACTCACAGCCTGAGCGCTCAATACCAATCGATAAACCATGTGTTAAAAATTAACCATAACTCAACCCTTGAATGAAAAGAGCTTTGATTATAGGCAACAGTTAAAAATTATCATATGAAGCAGGTCAAAAAACAGCCAGTTAATGCCGATTTATCCTTTGAGCTAATTATGTTTCTTTAACCGATTAACTTGATTTTCTACATCATTTAAATAACCGGTTTTTATCCATACTCTTGCGCCATTGTTACCCGCTGTGGCGTTAATTTCACTATTAACAGGCACTCTAAGCCAACTGTGTTTTTCAAGTGTGTCGTTATGCTCTTGTAAAGTGCCATCCAAAACCAACAACTCAGCACCACCACTTACCGTGAGCGTTAAAGATTGATTAGCATTAAACTGCAAAATACTCACTGTTTCATATGCATCTTGATATAACGAAATGGCATTTAGGTCATTAAACTCGGGGGTTTTCTGCCCTTGCATCTGCTGCGTGAGAATACGAACGTGCTGGCGTTCTTCTGGCTGAAACTGCCACAGTTTTACAAATATAATGCAACCATCTTTTGAGCCAGGAGTATGCTTTGATTGCGGAGGATTACGAATATAGGCACCTTCTGGGAAATCGCCATGCTCATCTTGAAATACCCCATCGAGCACTAAAAACTCCTCGCCCCCAGTATGAGTATGTGGGCTAAAGTGGCTGTTTGGCGCATAGCGTACAATACTAGTGGCTCGAGCAATTTCGTCGCCCACTCTGTCAAGTGGACGTCGATCAACACCCGGCATGGGCGAAGCTATCCATTCAAGTGACTCGCTATGTACTACGACACGTTGACTAAAGTCGGCAGCAATTTTCATATTTGACTCCAAATTATTAATTTATAGCAGCAATACTTTGACGCTGAGCGACCTTTTGTTGCCATGCAATTAAGTGCGTGAGTTCAGTAGGAATAGCAATTTGTGCAAAGCCTGCAAACACAAGTCCTGCGTATAAGGTAATATCTGCAACACTAAATTGTTCACCTGCCACATAAGTTGAGTTTGCTAATACGCTATTAAAATAAACCAAGCCTTGCTGTGCTTTTTCAGCTTGCTTTTCACCCCATGCAACATTTTGATAGGTTTCAAGTTTAGGTCCTAATCCATCAGTAGCATGATGAAAGTAAGTGGCAATTGCATCAAGTACCATCGACTCAGCACGTTTTTGCATCATATTAATTACTGCGCGTTCTTTTGCCTCAACACCAGTTAATGAAGGGCCTGCAAAAGCGGTATCAATGTATTGTGTAATTGCAGTGCACTCGGCAATAAAAGTACCATCATCAAGCTCTAGTACAGGTACACCTGCCAACGGATTCTTTGCCAAGAAAGCCTCACTGCGGTGCTCCCCATTTAATAAATCAACAGCAACAAACTCTACTTTATCAGTCGCATTTTTTTCAGCAAGTGCAATACGAACCCGTAACGGGTTTGGGTAATTTTCTACGTCATAAATTTTCATAATGATCTCTTATATTTTTAACAACAACCTAGGGTCTGTTGACCTTTGCGGATTATAATTTGTTCAAACTAGGGGCGGTTTAATCGCGGCGCGAGATTTGTAACCTAGTGGGCTAAGTAAAAACCGAGCAACAAAGAGTAAATCGCCCTTAGGCAGAA
>NZ_PNDJ01000094.1:0-34290 GCF_005887255.1 Pseudoalteromonas sp. S1609
CGACTAGGTTGCAAACCTCGCGCCGCGATTAAACCGCTCCTAGTTTGAACAAATTGTAATCCGCAAAGGTCAACAGACCCTAGAATAACTACCGTAATTACATTAATTGCTGCGGTTTTATTTCAATATTGGTAGTGTCGGTATTAACCCAAACTTCACCATCTTGAATGGTAATAGCCAATTTAATATTACGATCAACCAACGCAGCTAATAATTGAGTAGCAGCATAATCAAGGCTAAAAATGCTTAGGTTTTTAAACTCGTACAATTTAGGCTGATGCTTTTGCCACCAAATAGCTTGGTTATTCTCGCCATAGGTATATAAAACTACTTTTTTAGCTTTATTACAGGCTTTTTTAAGGCGCTTTTCATCTGGTAACCCCAGCTCAATCCACAGCTCTATTTCTTCGCTGTAATTGACATGCCAAAGCTCCGGCTCATCATCAGCACATAAACCTTTAGTAAACTCTAATCCATCACAGCTATTAAGTGCAAACGCTAGTAAGCGGATCATCAAACGCTGCTCAGTTTCTGAAGGGTGTTGTGCCAAGGTTAAATTAAAGTCTTGGTATACGTGACGGTCCATATCGCTAAGCGATAGTTGCGCTTTAATAATGGTAGATTTGAGAGCCATAATATCTAATCTGAAAAAATTTGCGCCAGTATAGCGCAATTAAATGAATTGCCAGTTAAAATAGCTACAAATTATATGTTAGGAGTTAAAAATGGCTATCCAGTGGTTCCCTGGGCACATGAATAAAGCCCGAAATGAAATTAAAGAAATAATGCCACAAATGGATGTGATCATTGAAGTGCTAGATGCGCGCATTCCTTACAGTAGCGAAAACCCGATGGTGGCTACTTTGCGTGAAGGTAAGCCGGTCATCAAAATATTGAATAAAGCCGATTTAGCTGACCCTAAAATGACCCAAGCGTGGAAGGATTACTTTGAGCAAGAAAACGGCGTAAAAGCGATTGCATTTGGTAACGATAAAGCCGCAGAGGTGCATCGTATTAATGAGCTGTGTAAAAAGTTAGTACCACATAAAGTCGGTGCCGATAAGCAAATTAAAGCTATGATCATGGGGATTCCTAACGTAGGTAAATCTACGCTTATTAATGTACTTGCTGGACGTATAGTGGCTAAAACCGGCAATGAGCCTGCAGTGACTAAGGCGCAGCAACGTATTAAACTTGATGATGGCATTATGCTTTACGATACGCCTGGGATGCTGTGGCCAAAAGTAGAAAACGAAAACTCAGGTTATCGTTTAGGCGCAACCGGAGCAATACGTGATACCGCTATTGAGTACGAAGAAGTGGCAAGCTACACCGCTGAGTATTTATTACATGCCTATCCTGAGCTTTTAAAAGCGCGCTATAAATTAGATGAATTGCCAGAAAGCGATTGGGAATTTGTTGAAATGGCGGGTAAAAAACGCGGCTGTATTCGCGGTGGCAACCAAATCGATACGTATAAAATGTCAGAAATTCTAATTAATGAATTACGAGATGGCATTATTGGTCGTATCACCATGGAAACACCTGCCATGCGTGAAGAAGAAGAAATAATGGTAGCTGGATTGCGCGCGGCGGCAGAAGCGAAAAAGCAAGCCAAAGAAGAAGAGAAAAAACAACGCCGAGCACGTGCACGAAAAAACCGCCGCTAATTTTTAAAGTGTAGGTTAAAGCCTTACTCATTAAATTATAGACATAAAAAAAGCCCGAAAGGGCTTTTTTAGTTTCATATCTACCGTCACCGATATGAGCAATGTAGCAAGTAAATGAGTAGGGCGGAAACAGGTCATAAACAGCAAGGGGCGTTGTGGTTTATAACAGGTTTCCATAGCTGTTAACGTGCGCCACACGTTTGTTTCAGGGTAGAGAAACACATGAATTTTTCCGTCACAAGAAGCAATGCATGCCTTCTTGTTGATAGTGATTATCAGTTAGATTTGAGTGGTTGTCAACACCTTAATGAAAATAGTTCTCATTAACATTATGTTGGCTTTATATTAAATTACAGGCATAAAAAAAGCCCGTAAGGGCTTTTTAGTTTCATATCAACCGTCACCGATATGAGCAATGTAGCAAGTAAGTAATAGACGATTATCTGCAATCAATATCAAGGGGCGTTGTGATTAATTACAGATAATCTTGGCTTTAACGTGAGCCACACGTTGTTTCAGGGTCGAGAAACAAATGAACTTTACCGTCACAAAAAGCAATGTACTTTCTTCTTGTTGAGATTGATTATCAGTTAGATTTAGATGGCTGTCAACACCTAGATGCAAATAATTCTTATTTTAACTTTTTGTTCATTTATAGCACTAAAGTAAGGGCTGTAAAACGGATTTCATGTTGCGGGGAAAACACTACTTTATGGCTACTATTAAATAAGCTGAAGCGAAGCTATTGGGCAAAAGTAGCCTGTCACTAACCGGTGTTGCCTGTATCTATAAAGTAATAACTGACCTGGCTTTGTTAGAAATTAAAGCCAAAACAGCAGGCAATTTAGTTATTAGCAACAAGGTTAAAACCATGAGTTTTGGGTTACTTTACTAATAAAATGCATATGGCAAAAGAGTTGTATTTTCTTCATACCACCACTTAATGGCACTTTTAATGTTCAACAATAACGCTGATAAAGGCTTAAGTCGTTTAAATACGGTTTATAACAAGCCCCTTTTAAGTCCATCTCTTACCTCGAAATATCTTTAAAGCAAGTTTTTTATAAATTGATTGCATTTTAAGCGACTTCTATGGTGATGTTCGCTTTAAGTAATGCTATACTCCCGCCGAATAATTTATCGACTTTATTAAGAGTAAAATTAATGGCAGATTTATCGAAGTACAGAAACATTGGTATTTTCGCGCACGTTGATGCGGGTAAAACCACAACTACTGAGCGTATCCTAAAGCTTACAGGTACTATCCACAAAACAGGTGAGGTTCATGATGGTGAATCGACTACCGATTTCATGGATCAAGAAGCTGAGCGCGGTATTACTATCCAGTCTGCGGCAGTAAGCTGTTTCTGGAAAGATCACCGCTTTAACGTTATCGATACTCCTGGGCACGTTGACTTCACAGTTGAAGTTTACCGTTCACTTAAAGTATTAGATGGCGGTGTGGGTGTATTCTGTGGTTCTGGTGGTGTTGAACCACAATCAGAAACTAACTGGCGTTACGCGAATGAGTCAGGTGTTGCACGTATTATCTTCGTAAACAAATTAGACCGTATGGGTGCTGATTTTTACCGTGTAACAGCGCAAGTACAAAAAGTACTTGGTGCTACTCCACTTATCATGACTTTACCAATCGGTATTGAAGATGATTTTGTTGGTGTTGTTGATGTTTTAAACAAGCAAGCATACGTATGGGATGACACTGGTCTTCCAGAAAACTACGAAATCACAGACGTTCCTGCAGACATGGTAGAAAAAACTGAAGAATACCATGAGATGCTTATCGAAACTGCTGTAGAGCAAGACGATGACCTAATGGAAGCGTACATGGAAGGTGAAGTACCTTCAGTTGAAGATATCAAGCGTTGTATCCGTAAAGGTACTCGTGACCTTGCTTTCTTCCCAACGTTCTGTGGTTCTGCATTCAAAAACAAAGGTATGCAATTAGTACTTGATGCTGTTGTTGATTACTTACCTGCACCTACAGAAGTTGATCCTCAACCTCTTATGGATGAAGAAGGTAACGAAAACGGCGAGCATGCAATTGTATCTGCAGACGAACCTTTCAAAGCGCTTGCATTCAAAATCATGGATGACCGTTTTGGCGCATTAACTTTCGTACGTATCTACTCTGGTAAGCTTAACAAGGGTGACACAATCCTTAATGCGTTTACTGGTAAAACTGAGCGTGTTGGCCGTATGGTTGAGATGCAAGCAGATGAGCGTAAAGAGCTTACTTCAGCACAAGCGGGCGATATCATCGCTATCGTTGGTATGAAGAACGTGCAAACTGGTCACACTCTATGTGATCCTAAGCACCCAGTAACTCTAGAGCCAATGGTTTTCCCAACTCCAGTAATCTCGATTGCTGTACAGCCTAAAGATAAAGGCGGTAATGAGAAAATGGGTGTTGCTATCGGTAAAATGGTTGCAGAAGATCCATCTTTCCAAGTTGAGACTGATGAAGATTCAGGCGAAACTATCCTTAAAGGTATGGGTGAGCTTCACTTAGATATCAAAGTAGATATCCTTAAGCGTACTTACGGCGTAGACCTTATCGTTGGTCAGCCTCAAGTTGCTTACCGTGAAACTATCACTCGTGAAATCGAAGATAGCTACACGCATAAGAAACAATCTGGTGGTTCTGGTCAGTTCGGTAAAATCGATTACCGCATCAAGCCAGGCGAAGTGGGTTCTGGTTTCGCGTTCACTTCATCAGTTGTTGGTGGTAACGTACCTAAAGAATTCTGGCCTGCAGTTGAGAAAGGCTTTAAGTCAATGATGGGTGAAGGTGTTCTAGCTGGCTTCCCAGTACTTGACGTTGAAGTTGAGCTTTTCGACGGTGGCTTCCACGCCGTGGATTCATCTGCAATTGCTTTCGAAATCGCTGCTAAAGGCGCTTTCCGTCAGTCTATCCCTAAAGCGGGTGCACAACTTCTTGAGCCAATCATGAAAGTTGACGTGTTCACACCTGAAGATCACGTTGGTGATGTAATCGGTGACCTTAACCGTCGTCGTGGTATGTTAAGCAATCAAGAAGCTGGTTTAACAGGCGTTCGTATTAAAGCTGACGTACCGTTATCAGAAATGTTCGGTTACATCGGTTCACTACGTACAATGACATCTGGTCGTGGTCAGTTCTCTATGGAGTTCTCACACTACGCTGCATGTCCACAAAACGTAGCTGACACTGTAATCGCTGCAGAAAAAGAGAAAAATGCTGCTAAGTAATTAGCACTTTAACTCTTTGAAAAACCCGCACTTGTTGCGGGTTTTTTATTGTCTGAAGTTTGCAAGCAGGTGAATGCTATCAATACCAACCCGCAATAAGACTTAATCATTTTGAGGGGATAAACCAGAGGCTAGCTGCGTTAAAGTTTTCTCAACAAAAATAATTAAAAACAAAATCTTTGCTTTGTTATCGACACAATTTTCCTGTTCTTAATATAACTCACTTAATTAAGTGAATGAGTATAAGTGTTTTTGCTGTTTATAAAAAAAGCCGCTAGTGCGGCTTTTTTATGTTAATAGCAATGTGATATTAATCTACGTACTTGGTTGCTTTATAAGTGAGCTTAACATTACCAAAAGGAATGGCGCCGTTTACACGCACTCGCCACTTACCTTCTTGTGGATTGGTAAAAGAGCAGCTTTCACTATTACCTAGGCTAATTGAAGCACAATCTTTTCTGAAAAGCGTTGGGTTTCTTTTGTGGCGTACAAATAAGTTTGCATCACCCCAGCCACCTTCAAGGCTAACGGTTAACTCGTCGTAACCTTGCGGGATTTCAAAGCTGTAGCTTTTCCACCAAAACCAGCCACCAATATTATTAATTTCGCCAATAATTACTTCAGGTTCTGGCTCAGGTGGCGCGATAATAGTTGAACGAATATCGACAATAACAGGGTCATGATCTGATGCTCTGTAAGGTCCTTGAGCATACAAGCTTGATTGCTGTGCGTCAGATTTAAATTCAACATTATAATCAAGTGAAATAGGTTCATCGGCGTTAATATGCCAATCACTGGCGCTCACTACTTTACTTAATAAGCTCGGGCTTGCTAGGGCGTGATCTAAACTTCCTGCACGACCAGAAAAGCTGTAAGAATAACCTAAAGTGTTGCTATCTAGCTCAGCAACCACATTTTTAAGGCCTTTATCAGCAAATGCACGGATAGGATCTTCCATTGCATACGCGTTCATGTCGCCAACAAGAATGATATCTTCATCATCAACCCCTGTTGGTTTACTATTTAACCAATCAGCAAATGCATTTGCGCCAGCAGTTCTGATTTCATTCCAACATGCTTGACCGTCACCTTGATCAGCATTGCCACCAGTTGCGCTTCTACAACCACCTTTAGATTTAAGATGAGCAACCGCAACAGTAAAGACTTCTTCTGTCTCTAAAGATTTAAAGCTTTGTGCAATAGGTGCACGGTTACTGTAATCGAAAGGCGCATCGGTAGTAATTGCTGCAGTACCCACTTGCTGCACTTTATCCGCACGGTAAATAAGTGCAGTAGTGATAGCGTCGGTGCCTATTTTATCAACACCAAAGTCTACAAATGCATATTGATTTTGACTATCAGCGTCATTAAGTGCATTTACTAAACTAGCAACAGCACTAAATTCGCCAAAACCGTCATTTTCAATTTCCATTAAGCCAATCACATCTGCTTGCATAGCACTGATAGCGCTGACTAGCTTGGCTTGTTGACGAATTAACTCGGCTTCTGAATCAGCACCACGGCTAGTTGGGAAACCGCCACCTTGGCCATCGCCATTAAAGTAGTTAAGTACGTTAAAGCTGGCAACACGCAAATCAGCGTCAGGGTTTAACTCTGGTGCATCGGTGCGTGGATTGGTTGCTATAAACTGAGGTGTTGTTGTTGGGTGAATACGGTAAGTACTAAAGCTGTAAGCTAGCGCACCTGTTACAGAATTTACTGTATCGCCTGTGCGTAAAGTATTCTCTGCTGATAACCCAGGGACAGGATAAGCGATAGGATCGCGGTTTTGACGAGTTGAGCCATCATCTAAGAGTATTTTTTTATTTAGATTTTGTGCTTCAACCGCATTCGCAGCCGCGCCAGGAAGTGCAACTTGAGTACCTTGGTATAAGCGTTCAGTGGCAAGTTCTAGCTCTCCATAGCGACCTAAACCATAATTGTTAGTAACAATAAGCGGCTGCTCTAAGGTAACCAGCATACCTTCAAACGCTTCTAATTCACTTGGTTCGGTGACGGGCAGAGTGACTTTAGTTGGGTAAGCTGAAAGGCCGGTATCACAAATAGCAACTTGACTAACATTGCCAATTTGGGTGGCATCAAAATACTCTTCAACAGTACCTTGTACGCGAACGTGATCACCCACATTAACATCCGTAGTGGCAAAGTAAACAAATACCCCTTCAGAGGTAAGTGGGTTTGCATCTTCATCACTATTAAGTGAATTTACAAAAAAGCCTTTGAGCTGATCATCTGCTTGGAAATCAGCTGTTACTACACCTTCAAACTCAACCACAGTGTTAACTAGTGGGCTGCTTGTGCCTTCGCCTTGAATGCTGCTAATTAATGTTTTTTCAGCGCCACATAATAAAGGCTCTTCAGGTTCTGGATCTGGTTCAGGATCTGGATTAGGTGAAGAATTTCCTGCAAATATGCCTAAATCACTAAAGTCATCTTGCTCAAATTGCAGCCATTGCTCGCTTGGGTTGAAACTATCATCGGCGTCAGTGCGCCCATTTAATTCAGTTTCTTTGCGGCGTAATGTTTTATTTTGTGTTTTCACGCCCCCTTCTGACCAAAATGAACCAGGGTCTACACCGCGCTGGCCAAAGCTATCAATAACCACAGAGCCTTGAGTAAGTACCAGTGCATCGTCGCCATTAAAGTTAGTCACGGCGCTGAGTTGGTCAGCTTTTTCTTTTAGTTCTGCTGATGCATTACCATTAACAATCACGTAGGTGCTATTTGCAGCAAGTTCGCCAGTTAAATCGAATGTATTATTTGCATCTGTACTGCCATTTGAATAGAGGCTAAGGGTATGGCCATCTAATGACAGTGGGGTTGTCGAATTGTTAAATAGTTCTATTGCTTTATTATAGCTACTGCCTTCTACGTACTCAGATATAACGAGGTTAGCGGTAGCGGGTGCACTTAGGCTTGCTAATACAAGCGCCAAAGGCGTTATTTTTGTTTTTAACATTATTATTTTTCCCGTGTTTTTGTTTCCCCAAATGGGACGCTTAGTGTAATGAAAAATGATTACAAATAGAATACAGAATGTTAACAATCTTGGTTTTTGTTATTTTTGAGGTTGAATGTACAGTGGGTGTTTGGTTTTAGGTAAGGCAGAACCTATGTAGTGTGATTACTTCCCATAAATAGGGAACGCTGTAAAAATGCCAAATATGTGCTGCCCTTAAACATAAAAAAGGGCAATAAAGCCCTTTTATATCAATATGTCGTTATTATTTATTTAAATAGCGAGCAGCTTGCTTAGCAAAGTAAGTCAGAATGCCGTCTGCGCCAGCGCGTTTAAATGCTAATAAAGACTCCATTATGGTTGCTTCTTCGCTTAGCCAGCCGTTATCAATAGCGGCTTTATGCATCGCATATTCGCCACTTACTTGATAAGCGAATGTTGGAACACCAAACTCATCTTTAACACGGCGAACAATATCAAGGTATGGCATACCAGGTTTAACCATTACCATGTCAGCGCCTTCTTGAAGATCAAGTGCCACTTCGCGAATTGCTTCATCAGAGTTGGCAGGATCCATTTGGTATGTTTTTTTATCAGCGCCTTTTAAGTTACCCGCAGAACCGACAGCATCTCTAAATGGACCATAGTAGCTTGACGCATACTTTGCAGAATAGGCCATAATGCGGGTATGAATAAAGCCATCGGCTTCAAGAGCTTCACGAATTGCACCAATACGACCATCCATCATGTCTGATGGGGCAACAACATCTGCGCCAGCCTCTGCATGTGATAGCGCCTGCTTAACTAAAATTTCGGTAGTGACGTCGTTAATCACATAGCCTGCATCATCAATAATGCCGTCTTGACCATGCACTGTAAATGGGTCAAGTGCAACATCGGTGATCACGCCAAGCTCTGGGAAGGTTTCTTTTAATGCGCGTACTGTTCTTTGAGCTAAGCCATCATCGTTATAAGCTTCTTCAGCGAGTAGAGACTTTTTATCTGCAGGAGTAACAGGAAAAATAGCGAGCGCAGGGACGCCTAAATCTACCAGTTCTTTAGCTTCTTCTAGCAGTAAATCAATTGATAAACGTTCAATACCGGGCATTGATTCAATGCTTTCACGGCGGTTTTTACCTTCAAGCACAAACACAGGATAAATAAGATCATTAATACTCAGCTGATTTTCAGCCATAAGGCGACGAGAGAAATCGTTACGGCGCATTCTACGCATGCGAGTATATGGGAAAAGGTCTAGTCCAGATTGGGCCATAAGTATACGCTCCTACTGTGGGATTGAAAAATTAACCACTTGATTGCGGCCATGTTGTTTTGCTAAATAGAGTGCCTTATCGGCATAATCAGTAAATAGTTCAGGGTTATGAATGTCATCGGCAATTTGGGTATAAACACCGGCACTAATGGTAAAGTCGATAATTGTACCTGCTACATTTACAGTATTATTTGCTATTGCTAGGCGTGTTTGCTCTGCAATGATCAGTGCACCTGGGTTATCAGTATTAGGTAGTAAAATGACAAATTCTTCACCACCATAACGCGCTACTTCGTCAAGTGGGCGCTTAAGCTGTTGTTTAATGGTATCAGATACCGCCCTGATAACTTGATCGCCGGTTAAGTGGCCATAGTTATCGTTAATTGATTTAAATTTGTCGATATCTAGCATAATAATACTCAATGGTGTTTGTTCACGGCGCGAACGACGAATTTCCATAAGTAACTTTTTATCAAAAAAACGTCTATTTTTAATGCCAGTTAGCGCATCTTCCATATTGAGTTGTTCAAGTTCATGGTTTTTATCTTCAAGCTCTCTAAGTGTGACTTGTAATTCAAAGGTGCGTTCATCTACTTGGCTTTCAAGCTCTTGGCGGGTGCGCTCTTGTAATTCGATCCGCTCATTTAATAGCGCATCTTGTGCGGCGCTTTGTGCAATCAATGCTTGCTGTGCTGTTACTTGCTCATCGCGTTGCAATATAAACAATTTTATGACGGTATAGCTTAGACAAAATGAGCAACCTAAAGACGCTGCAAAGGTGAGCATTAAGCTCGCTCTTGTAACAGTGTAGAAGCCTGTTAACGCAATGGAAAAATGAATAACCACAATTAAAAAGAACCCAAGTGCCATTAAGAGCGATTTATTGGGGCTAGTGGGATTTTTACGTAAATAAAATAACGTTGTGACAACATGATAAATTAAAATTATAGGGATGCTTAAAATAGCAAATAAAGCTACGCTGGGAGTAGGAAGCAACCAAATAAGTAAAATAATTAATGCGTATAGTGCGGTAATTATTGTTTGCCCTTTTACTAAATTAGACTCAATAGCGGTGCAAACATGGCGCTGTAAAGGAAGAAACGATATCGTGATCAGCATCAGCAAAATAGGCAGCATTAACTGTTGTAGGTCTGCTATGTTTGAGGGTGCATAACGAAATCCAAATCCGCCTAAGTAAGCTAAAAAGAAGCCGAGCATTAACGTAATTAAACCAGCGTAAGCAAAATAATGTTTACGTGAAAAAGCAAATAAAACCAGACTACTCACCGCTAAAGAAAAAATAAAGCCAATTAGTAATCCATAAAGTAAATTCACCATACTTTTATAAGCTAGTAACGAGTCTTGCTGCCACAGTGTTAATGGTACGCGCAGCCCAATACCTGAATCATTATTAACTTTAAGGTACACAGTAGTTTCACTGTTAGCGGGAAGAGTTAACTTGACTAGTAAAGACTCACTCTTGATTACTCTTTGCGAAAGCGCAAGCGTATCACCTATATGAGTTGATGTGAGTAGTTTATCACCCATAAAGTGAGCAAGGGAAACGTCATTCAAAAGAGGGTTGTCTAGTGACAGTAAGGGCATTAGCGGCTGCGATAACTGATTTTTAATTTTAAATTGAATCCATACAGGTCGAGACTCAAGGCCTAAATTAAGTGGCTTATTATTAAGTAGCAGCCATTCTTGTAAATTACTTTGTCGTGCATCTTCTAATGAGGTAGGAGCAAACGAATAATGAATATCTTCTATTTTTTTTGAATTAAATTCGCTATTTATCTCGATTGCACTTGCAGGAAAACAGGATGCATAAAACACCATAATGAATACCAGCAAAGCGCAAAAGGTTCGCATTATTTTTTCTCTAATCCAAATAAGCGGTTAAAGTTGTCACTCGTATGTTTTGCCACTTCACAAGCAGAAACACCATAAAGCTGAGCAAGTGTATCACACACATAATGCAGCAATGCTGGCTCATTTCGTCTTGATTTAGGCTTAGGTTTAACAGTGCGAGGGATTAAAAAAGGTGCATCGGTTTCAATTAATAAACGCTCAATGGGAATGCTAGGGATCAGTTGTTGTAATTCTTTGCCGCGTCGTTCGTCACATACCCAGCCGGTAATACCAATATAAAGACCTAACTTTAAGTAACCTGCAAGTGCTTGTGCATCACCAGTAAAACAGTGCAACACACCGCGAACAGTAAACTCATTTAAAATAGCAAGCATGTCGTCACTGGCATCACGTTCGTGTAAGTAAACCGGCAGATTTAGCTTTTCAGCTAATGCGAGTTGACGACGAAACACATCACGCTGCACATCTCTTGGAGAAAAGTCACGATTGTAATCTAGTCCGCATTCACCAATTGCAATAACTTGCTCATTTTGTGCGAGTTTAGTGAGCTGTTGTTCAAGTTCAGAGGTTGCTGTTTTTGCATCATGAGGGTGAATACCAGCGCTAGCATATTGACCATAGCGTGCAGCAAGTATAAATGACTCCTCACTTGAACTTATATCGCAGCCAATAATTAGCATATGCTTAACGCCGACCTCTTTTGCCCGCGCGAGCACCTCTTGATGCTGACCATCAAATTGATGATTAGTTAAATTTACGCCAGCATCAATTAACGTGTATTGCATTACTGAGTACGTTTTACACGAATTGAGCGGTTTTGATCTGCTTTTTTAAGTAAAAAAGAGTTGAATACGCCACGGCTAATAGTAACAGTGTCACCTTTGTCTAGACTTAATCTATCTGAACCAATTTGACGCCATTGCTGATTATTTTCTAAGGTAATAATTAGCTCACCATAAGGGGCTTTTTTAACATTAGCTATTGTTGATGAAATTGTTTCTTCAGTATTCTTAGTAATGTTTTTATGCTCTAAACCAAACTCTTTTGCCTTGGCAGCCACAGGTGCTGTTGCGACAGCCGTGTCAGCTTTTACATTAGCTTTAACAGATTGTTGTGGTTGTTTATGCGCTGGTTGAGTGAGTGATTTTCCCGCGATAGTGTTGTCGTAACATAGTAAACGATTAAAATCGTTTTCAATAAAACTACAGGCTTGTAACGCTTGCTCATTAATAGGAGTTGCGGCTAAAACCGGTACACTTGCTAAAGCGAGTAAAGAAAGTAAATGCTTATTCATATTATTCCTCAGATTCTTGTTGTGGTTTTGCGGTATAAAATTTAGCTAAAATTAAGCCAAGCTCAAATAAAAGCAGCATAGGCAATGCTAATAAGGTTTGTGATAGCACATCGGGTGGCGTTAAAAACATCGCCACAACAAATACACCGACCACTATATAAGGGCGTTTCTCTTTTAGACTTTGTGTGGTTGTTGCACCACTCCAACAAAGCAACATAATCGCAACTGGGATTTCAAATGCAATACCAAAAGCAAAAAATAGCTTAAGTACAAAGCCTAAATAGCTACTGATATCCGGTGCTAGGGTCATCATTTGAGGACCTGCACTGGTGAAAAACCCTAAAATAATTGGCAGTACTACAAAGTAGCAAAAAGCTATGCCACCATAGAATAAGAAAATACTGGAAGCTAATATGGGCATGAGCATTTTCTTTTCGTGCTGATATAAACCGGGGGCTATAAATCCCCAAATTTGATGTAAAATCCAAGGGATCGCAGCAAATAAAGCAACAAACAACGTAAGTTTAAAGGGGGCAAAAAATGGCGCGGTGACATCTGTTGCTATCATAGTGGCAGTACTAGGTAAATGAGCGACTAAAGGAGCCGCCACAAACGTATAAATATCGTTTGCAAAGTAAACCAAACCAATAAATATCACTAAAATACTTAATAGCGATTTTATCAACCGGTCACGCAACTCGATTAAATGAGCGACAAATCCTGATTTTACTTCTTCAGTCATTGTTTTCTATACCTGCATTAAGCGCATGAAAAAAGAGAGTGCCATAATTATTTAGAGTCATCTGTTGCTTGGTTATTAGTGGCTTGGCTTTGACTTTTTTTATAGCTGTGAGTAACTGATTGCGCTGCTTGTTGCAGCTCAGAAACAGAGTTTTGTAGGTCAGGGCTTAAATCTTTAAGACCTTGTTGCTCTGCTTTTTTTAGGTTTTCATGTAGCTCGTTTACACGAAGCTCTTCACTCACTTCAGCTTTTACTGAGTTAGCCATTGCTTTGGCTGTTTTAACCCAGCGGCTTACGGTTCTAATAGCAACAGGTAAGCGTTCCGGCCCTAGTACTACCAAGCCGACAATAAATACCACAACAAGCTCCCACATTCCCATGCTAGTTAAACCTTGTCGTTATCTTTAGTTTTGCTAGTTGTACTCGAATCGATTGGTGTTGATTCTGATGATTTTTGGATCTGTTCAGTTTTATCTTCGCTAGCTTGTTTTTCAGCATTTTGGTCATCAGACATAGCTTTTTTAAAGCCTTTAACTGCGCCACCTAAATCACCACCCATACCGCGTAGTTTTTTTGTACCAAATAAAAGTACAATGATTGCAAGTACAATTAATAATTGCCAAATACTAATACCACCAAAACCCATGGTTTTCTCCTGCTTTTAAGCCATAAAATAATAAGGTTAAGTGCTGATTATACGCCCAAAGTGGCAAATAGCACTTAGTTTATGAGCGGCGCCAAGCCGCTATAAAGCCAATAACAGCACAACTTAAGACAACGCCAGCAGCGATTAAGTTGTGTTGTAAATAAAATAAAGCTGAGACAATCATCGCAGCACTACTAAACAGTCCTAAAACCAATGGTTTATGTGAAACCTTAATTTCAGGTGCGTGAGAGTGTGGTGCTCGCTTTAAATTTTGATAAATTAAATCGGGTAGTTCAGGCATTTTTTCTGCCCAAAACGGTAAGTTTGCATACATTTGTTTTAGCACAGACAGCGGGCCCACTTGTTGTTTAACCCAGTCTTCTAAAAATGGTTTTGCTGTTTTCCACAAGTCCAGTTGTGGGTATAGCTGACGACCTAAGCCCTCAACATACAACAAGGTTTTTTGTAATAATACGAGTTGCGGTTGAACCTGCATATTAAAACGACGTGCGGTATTAAATAAGTTAACCAATACATGACCAAATGATATTTCAGCCAGTGGTTTATTAAAAATAGGTTCGCAAACGGTGCGAATAGCAAATTCAAACTCTTCAATGCTGGTATCAGGTGGTACCCAGCCTGAATCAACATGTAGCTGTGCTACTTGGCGGTAGTCGCGGTTAAAAAAGGCAATGAAATTTTCAGCTAAATAGCGTTTATCTTCTTTGTTAAGAGTTCCAACAATACCGCAATCTATACCAATATATTTAGGATTATGCGGGTTTTCGCGTGACACAAAAATATTACCCGGGTGCATATCCGCATGAAAAAAACTGTCGCGGAATACTTGAGTAAAAAACACTTCTACTCCGCGTTCTGCTAATAACTTCATGTTGGTGTTTTGTGCCATCAACGCTTCAGTATCTGACACCGGAATACCGTAAATACGCTCCATAACCAGTACATTACTGCGGCTATAATCACTATATACTGTTGGAATGTATAACGATTCTGAACCTTCAAAGTTACGCTTTAATTGAATACCATTAGCGCCCTCACGCATTAAGTCGAGCTCATCGAGCAATGTTTTTTTATACTCTTTAACCACTTCCACTGGGCGTAATCGCTTGGCTTCGTTAATTAACTTACCGACAACCTTAGCCAATTTTTCCATTAGTGCTAAGTCAGCGTTGATTTGTTGCTCAATATTAGGGCGAATAACTTTAATAACAACATCTTGCGATTCACCTTGAGGATCAACAAGGGTAGCAGTATGCACTTGAGCAATTGAGGCCGATGCCAAAGGTATTTGTGAAAATTCACTAAATAGCTGGCTAATATCATCTATTTCTAATGCTTTTTCGATGATTCTCTGGGCTAGTTCACCCTCGAACGGTTCTACCTGATCTTGTAAAAAGGCTAATTCTAAGGCGATATCATGAGGCAGTAAATCGCGCCGAGTTGAAAGCATTTGGCCAAACTTTATCCACACAGGGCCAAGTTGTTGTAGTGCTAAACGAAGTCTTAAGCCAGGAGGTTTATTTTTGTGTTGATTGCGTAACCAAAACAAGCTGCCACGTGCGATTTTAGCAAACCAGGGTACTTTGTGTTTAGGTATAAGCTCATCAAGTCCGAAGCTAAGCAGGGTTTGAGTTATATAATACAGTCGGGCAGTTGACACAAAAAATCCTTAGCGCGTTAAAGGGCTTTAATTAGGGCGTTAATACGTTGCTCAATGGCGGCAACTTGGCCTTTTAGTGCTCTATTTTGTTGTTTAAATTGCTCAAGCTCTAATGGGTGAATAGTGATTGCCAGCTCATCTTGGCACACACTAATAAAAGTACTGTCGAGCTGAGACTTGGCTTTTTTACCTTGCTGCTTAAGTGACTGCAAATGTAAATAAAGTTGTTGTGCAGGCGCGTCGCCAATATGCTTTGCTAATTGCTCTGGCCAATCAATGTCTACACTTGAAAAGGCTGAACTATAGTGTTGAGCTATATTTAAATCGCCTTGTAAATCAAGCTTATCTTGGCGAATAAGTTGAGTCAGCATGGCCGGGTTTTTCAGTGCTAACAACGTATCTATATTGGCACTGATCATACAGTCTGCGTCAGCATGTTCGAATGCAGTGTAAAGATGTAGCTGCTGATTGGCATAAGTAATGGCTATTTTTTGCTGCCAGTCTCTAACCTCAACCAATAAACGCTGATGCTCTACTACATTTAGTTTATCGAGTAAGCTCGGATCGAGTTTAAGCGCTTGATTTAATACTTTTTCAATAAGCGAAAGTACAAAGCTCGGTAGCATAAAAAAACTGCCTGCAGCCGGTTGTTCTTTACTGTGTTCTTCAAGCGCCATAAATTACTAACCTTAGTATTTAAATCCACGATGCAGGGCAACAATGCCACCAGTTAGATTTTGATAAGTAGCTTGCTCAAACCCTGCTTCGACCATCATCCCTTTAAGGGTTTCTTGATCTGGATGCATACGAATTGACTCTGCTAAGTATTGGTATGATTCACTGTCGTTAGCAACGAGTTTACCCATAGTAGGTAAAATGTTGAAAGAGTAAAAATCATACGCCTTGCTGAGAAGCTCTTGCTCTGGTTTTGAAAACTCAAGAATGAGTAAACGACCACCTGGCTTTAAAATACGGTACATAGAGCGCAATGCTTTATTTTGGTCGGTAACATTACGCAAGCCAAAAGCAATCGTAATTAAATCAAAACTATTATCAGGGAAAGGTAAGGCTTCGGCATTCATTTGTACGTAATCAATGTTGCCTACAAGGCCTAAGTTATGCAGCTTTTCGCGGCCTACTTTTAACATTGAAGAGTTTATATCACCTAAAACAACCTGACCGGTTTCGCCAACAAGCTGGCTAAACTTTGCAGTTAAATCGCCAGTACCGCCGGCTAAATCTAATACATGATGACCTTTACGAATACCTGAGCTGGCAATTGTTTGACGTTTCCATAAACGGTGAATACCAAAAGACATGAGATCATTCATAACATCGTACTTTGTCGCAACAGAATGAAATACATCAGCAACCATAGAAGCTTTTTCGGTTTCGGCAACAGTTTTATAGCCAAAATGCGTGGTCTTTTCAGGGTTCTCGTTCATGATTAATCTCTATCGTGGTAATAGAGACTAGTGTACTTGATTGTGCACCAAGGGTGCAATTTGAATATGATTTATCAGCTAATTTATTGTGTGAACAGTGTGCTTTGCTATTGAGATGCACGTGATTTAAACGCCGCGTTTGAGGCACTTTTAACTAGTTGGTTAAAGTCGCCTTGTTGTTCCGTAATCCCTAATGAGAGAGAAATGGGAGGGAGTTTTAAATCGCTTTTTGAACTGATAAAACGTAGCTTTTCGACCCCAACTATTACTTTCTCTGCAATCAGTTTAGCTGTTTCGGGCTCAATGTTAGCAAGTAGAACGATAAATTGGTCTTTTGCAGAGCGCCCGGCTAAGCCACTTTGCGAAACATACTTTTGAACTTGCTTAGCTACTTTATTTAAAATCACTTCGCCAATTGCATCTCCAAAGTTATTAATAAAATGCTCTAAATTATCAATTTGAATGGCAATTGCTGAAATTGACTTGTCTTGTTTTAGCCATAATTGTGTTTGCTTAGTTAAATAATGGCGTTTGTATAAGCCTGTTTGCGGATCAATGACATGTTGTTTGCGCAAGGTATTGAGTTGTTTTTTAGTTGTTTCGTGTAGTTTTTTTGCCTGACTTAGTTCTTGTTTAAATTGCGCTTGTTGCGAGAACAGTAACTGCGTTTGCTCATTAAGTCTTTCTAAGGCGATGCGGCTATTAGCAATATTATTTTCATCTAAAGAATGTAAGCAGTCATTAACATGACCTGCAAAATCGTTAAGTTTTTTTTCGGTTTGCTGTGCATTTCGCGATAGTGAGTTGATCACACCATTGACGTTTTCAATCATTGCTACTTCGGTTTTATGACCCTGATTTAAATATTCAAAATAGAGTTGCTCAATAAATAGCTCATCAATATTTTGTTGGGCATCTATGGCATCATCAATAGCATTGTTAAGCGCAAAATGGATTTTACTAATGTATGTATACACAACTTGAAAATTTAAGGGGGTAGGAGGCAAAACATGATGCTCTAAAAACATACATACTTTTGTCATTTTTTCTTGTGCTATAGCCATGGAATCATGGAACATCATTTGCAATTACCAACCAAATACGCATAAATGCTGATTTATAAAACTCGTCCAATGAGGCAATTTGCTTCCAAGCACAGATACAATAATCATTATATCTGTTATTTAAAAGTAAAATGAGTCGTAGTTGGCTAAAATGGCGCTATAATTTCAATAACCGTTGTTTTTTTGAGCAATTACTCTAATTGTTAAGTATTAACTTAAGTTAATAAAATGATTACTACCGTATATTTTCGCAATTGGTCGTATATTTATTTGCTATTTATTTAGGCTACGATAGGTTTATCACATCTGTAACGTCACTAAGCTCAATAACTATGAATTTATCTCTTTCAAAAAAAATGCGTCTTTCCTTATTAAGTGTCACCTTAATGTGTTCATTAAGCGCGTGTCAGCTAACTACAATTAACGCCAATCAGCAATTTACGCAAACGGCCGAAAATATCGTAAAACATCGCCAAAATGTAAGTCCGTACAGTAATCCTGAGGGTGTTGATGGCTATTTACTTCCTAACTTATCAGCTGACTTTTTAGCGCAGCAGTATCAAAAAAACACGCAGTTATTGGCTGATTTAGATGCAATAGATATGAGCAAGCTGAGTGACGAAAACCAAATTAACTACAGTATTATTCGAGCGCAAGTGCAAAATAGTGTTGATGAATATGTATTTAACGCACACTACATGCCTTTAACGTCAGAGTATGGCTTTCATTCAAGCCTATCGTTTATTGTTAATAGCTCGGATTATAAAACTGCACAAGATTATCAAAACTACCTAAAGCGATTACAGCAAGTGCCGCGCTTTTTTGAGCAAAACATAGGCTGGATGCGTAAAGGATTAGAAGTTGGTTTAACTCAACCCAAAGCGGTATTAATTGGCTACCAAGACTCTATTACTGCCTACATTGTTGACGATGTAACACAGTCTGAATTTTACAAGCCGTTTTTAAACAATACCGCGGGTTTAAGTGATAGTGAATTTATAGCGTTACAACAACAGGCTAAAGCAATTATTAGCAGCCAAGTTATTAAAGCCTATAAAGATTACTTAACTTTTTTTAATACTGAATACTTACCTGGCGCGCGCAGTGATATTGGTATTTCGTCAACTCCTAATGGCGAAGCCTTTTATGCAAATCGTGCTAAGTATTACACCACGACACAAATGACCCCAAAAGAAATCCATGAGCTGGGTTTAGCTGAGGTGGCGCGTATTCGCAGTGAAATGGAAGCGGTCATCAAAGAGGTGGGTTTTAAGGGCACGTTTGCAGAATTTATCCACTTTTTACGTACTGATCCGCAGTTTTACGCCACAACGCCTGAACAATTATTAAAAGAGGCCGCGTACATTGCCAAAAAAATGGATGCACAGTTACCTAAATTATTTCATACCTTACCACGCAAACCCTATGGCGTAGCGCCGGTGCCCGCCAATATTGCACCTAAGTACACTACTGGGCGCTATTCAGGTTCGAGCCGTGATGATCAAGCCGGTTTTTATTGGGTAAACACGTACGCTTTAGATAAACGACCACTCTATGCTTTAGAAGCGTTAACGCTGCACGAAGCCGTACCGGGCCATCATTTACAAATATCACTCAATGCAGAGCTTGAAAGCTTACCTAGCTATCGCCGAGATGCCTATTTATCAGCATTTGGTGAAGGCTGGGGGTTATATTCAGAGTACTTAGGGGTTGAGGCTGGTTTTTATCAAGACCCATATAGCAACTTTGGTCGTTTAACCTACGAAATGTGGCGTGCTGCACGTTTAGTGGTTGATACGGGGATGCATATGTATGGCTGGAGTCGAGAGCGTGCAATGAACTTTATGGCTGATAATACGGCGCTTTCATTGCATAATGTAAAAACGGAAACCGACCGTTATATTTCGTGGCCAGCACAAGCGCTGTCTTACAAAATTGGTGAGTTAACAATTAAACGTCTGCGCGCAGAGGCTGAGCAAGCATTAGGTCAACAATTTGATATTCGTGAGTTTCATCATCAAATATTGCGCCATGGCTCAGTACCTTTGTCGGTGCTTGAGCAACAAATACGTTTGTATATACAAGCAGAGTTAGCAAAAACAGATAGCTAAAAGCGCATTATTTTGAAACTATAAAAGTGTGGTGTTATTTGATGGCATCACGCTTTTTTAGCATTTAAGGATAAGTAATGAGTCAGTTTATAATGTTCAGTATCGATGTATTTGCCAGCCTATTTATTGTTGCATTGGGATTGCTGGTTGTATTAATTGCTATTTTTTATATTCGAGATGTTACGCAAACAAAGCATGCTATTAGGCGTAATTATCCCGTGATTGGACGTTTTCGTTACTTCTTTGAGCGCCAAGGTGAGTTTTTTAGACAGTATTTTTTTGCCCTCGATCGTGAAGAAATGCCCTTTAATCGCGCCGAGCGCAGTTGGGTCTACCGCGCGGCTAAAGATGTTGATCACACGGCCGCTTTTGGTTCAACTCAAAGTTTAGAGGCCACAGGCACAGTTATGTTTATGAACTGTGCGTTTCCTACCTTAGATGAAGAAGCCTTAGCGCCAAGCAACGTAACTCTTGGTCCTTACTGTAAATTTCCTTACACCACAAATTCTTTATTTAATATATCGGGCATGAGCTTTGGTGCGCTATCTAGCCCAGCTGTACGTGCACTATCGAAGGGGGCAAAATTAGCAGGATGTTGGATGAACACGGGAGAAGGCGGCCTTAGCCCATATCACTTAGAAGGAGGTGCCGATATTGTATTTCAAATTGGCACCGCAAAATACGGTGTACGCGACGAGCAGGGAAATTTAAGTACAGAAAAGCTAAAAGCCGTTGCTGCACATCCAGCGGTTAAAATGTTTGAACTGAAAATGAGCCAAGGTGCTAAGCCAGGCAAAGGCGGCATGTTACCTGGGCGAAAAGTGAATGCTGAAATTGCCAAAATAAGAGGTATACCCGAAGGGCAGGATTCTATTAGCCCAAACGGGCACCCAGAAATAAAAAATCCAAACGATATTCTAGACATGCTTAACACCATCAGAACTGCAACGGGTAAACCGACAGGCTTTAAAGCGGTTATTGGTGAACATACTTGGTTAGAAAGTTTATTCGCCGAGATTAATCATCGCGGCATTGAGTCCGCACCCGACTTTATTACTATTGATAGTGCGGATGGCGGTACCGGCGCAGCACCACAATCTTTATTAGATTCTGTAGGGTTACCGCTTAAAGAAAGCCTTCCTTTAGTTATACAGCTATTAAAGAAACATGGTCTTAGAGAGCGAGTTAAAATTATTGTTTCGGGTAAGTTAATTGTTCCATCCAAAGTCGCATGGGCATTAGCACTAGGAGCCGACTTTGTAGTTTCTGCCCGAGGGCATATGTTTGCACTAGGCTGCATTCAGGCTATGCAATGTAATAAAGATACTTGCCCAACAGGAATTACTACGCATAATGAACGTTTACAACGTGGTTTGAATGTTGAAGATAAAGCGCAGCGAGTTGCAAATTATAATAAATACATCCATTACGGTGCGGGGCTTATTGCACATTCTTGTGGCGTTACCAGTGCTCGCGAATTAAAACGCAAACATGTACGTATAGTACAAGAAAGTGGCCTTTCTGAGCCGCTAGATAAAATGTACGAGCATTACCATTAAATACTTGCTTGTTAGTTATCGATGATGAAGTGTATTGCTCGCTCGAATGCCGGTGATTTTTAATCGCTCTAATTCGCAGCTAAACAAAAACTCTAGTGCTTCTAGGTGGCGACGAACTTCAGCAATATTTTTGCCAACTGCATAGAAGCCATGACCGCGAATTAATACACCAAATTTAATCGGTGAGTGCAAATGGTGATCGCTAACTAATAAGCTTAAACGGTCAATATCTTGGCCGTTATCAAAAATAGGAATGCTTAAGGTTTCTAAATGAGACCACTGTTGTGGTAATCGATGGATATGCAATACAAGCAGCCTAATGGCGATAAAGTTATTCGTTTATGTTTTGCTTAAAACGATCAAATCCTAATAGAGGCGGCGCAGATTTTATGTCAACTTTAACTTTAGCACTATTACAAAGCTCTTTGCATTGGCTCGATAAAAAAGCCAATTTAGCTATGTTTGAACAACAACTTGCCAACATCACTAATAAACCAGATTTAATTGTATTGCCCGAAACCTTTGCCACTGGATTTGCGGTTAACCTTGATTGTGGTGAGGCTGAAAATGGCTCAGTACTGAGTTGGCTTAAAACACAAGCTAAACAACATAATGCAGTGATTGCAGGCTCAGTATTGGTAACCCAAGGAGACAAAAAGGCCAACCGGCTTTATTGGGTACAACCAAATGGAGAAGTGAGCTATTACGATAAGCGCCACTTATTTTGTTTGGGTAACGAGGGTGAATTTGTAGTGCCAGGACAAACCCGTAAAGTGTTTGAGCTCAATGGGTTTAAAATTTTACCGCAAGTTTGCTACGATTTACGTTTTCCGGTGTTTCAGCGCAATAACAATGACTACGACGTGATGATAAATATTGCCAACTGGCCTGCGGCAAGGCGTAATGTGTGGGACACTTTATTAATGGCGCGAGCAATGGAAAACCTATGCTACGTGGTTGGCGTAAATCGGGTTGGCGAAGATGGTAATGGTATTGAGCACAGTGGTGGAACCGCAGTGTATGACTTTAAAGGTGAGCCACTGGTTAAAGCAAATGATGACCAGCCAGCATTACTAACAATCACATTAAATAAAGCGCCGCTCAATGAATTTAGAGCTAAATTTCCGGCACATTTAGATGCCGATGCTTTTGCATTGGTATAAATTAGCGCCCAGCCGATAAAGTGCTAAAATAGCCGCTGATATTTTTATTGGCGGCTTTATGAATACAACCCCTATTACACCGGTAGTTTTAGCAGGCGGCATTGGCACACGGCTTTGGCCGCTATCACGCCAAGCAATGCCAAAGCAGTTTTTATCTTTGCTTGATGATAAAAATCAGCAGTCATTATTACAAAGTACCTTATTACGTGTTACAACTGAGGACTTTAATCCCGCTATTTTAATCTGTAATGAGCAGCATCGATTTATTGCTGCGGAGCAGGCTGCATTTGCAAAACCCCATGCCATAGTACTTGAGCCAGAAGGCAAAAATACCGCACCAGCTATTGCCCTTGCCGCGCACTACGCTTTAAAAAATAATATTACGGGCCCTTTGCTGGTGATGCCTGCCGATCATCATATTGCAGACTTTACCGGATTAACTGCTCAGTTATCCGATGCGATTAAACTTGCTGAGCAGGGTAAATTAGTTACATTTTCAATTACGCCGACAGAGCCACACACAGGTTATGGTTATATAAAACAGGGCGCAGCCATTAAAGATACCTGTTGCTTTGAAGTTGACCAGTTCAAGGAAAAGCCTGATTTAGCAACTGCATTAACTTATTTAGCTGAGGGCGGTTATAGTTGGAATAGTGGTATGTTTTTATTTACTCCCGCGGCATATCTAAAAGAACTGGAACGCTTTGCCCCTAAAATTGCTAAAAGTGTTGCTAGTGCCACTGACTTTAAACAAGACTTAGCGTTTACCAGAGCAAATGCCCATGCACTTGAATCTTGCCCAAATGACTCAATTGACTACGCTATTTTAGAGCGCAGCAATAATGTAGTGGTAATGCCTGTGGCGTTAAAGTGGAGCGATGTCGGCAGTTTTTCTGCACTCGCAGCGCTTGCAGAAAAAGATTCGCAGGGTAACAGTCAAAATCAGCAACATATTGCACAGAATAGTATTAATAACCTAGTTATTAGCGAAGATGGGCACACAATTGCTACTTTAGGTGTGAGCGATTTAGCGATTGTACATACTCATGATGCCACCTTGATTGCAAAACAAGATTCGCTTGAAGGCTTGCCTTTAATACTTAAGCAATTGGCAATTACGCAAAATGACAAACTGGCGCATCATCAGGTGGTTTACCGCCCTTGGGGACATTATCGTACGTTAATAGAAAGTATCGGCTTTAAAGTTAAAAAAATTACCGTAAAAAGTGGTGAAAAACTCTCAACCCAGCGTCATCAGCATCGTGCCGAGCATTGGGTGGTTGTCTCAGGTACTGCAGATATATGTATTGACCAGCAAAGCTTAACACTGACCCATGACCAATCTTGTTATATTGGTGCAAAACAACTGCACAGCTTAGCGAATAATCAGCCCGAACCCTTAATTGTTATTGAAGTGCAAACGGGTGCCATATTGGATGAAAGTGACATAGAGCGATTTGATGATGTATACGGTAGAAAATAACAGTATAAATAGTAAATATGGTTGATCATTTGTTACGGTCGTAAAACTTGGTAGCCCGTAACCGTATTACTCTAGCCCTTGGCGCACATACCTTAAATAGGCTTCTAAACTGTGTTGCCACAGTGTGCTGGCTTCATTTAATGAGTTATTTAATGGCTTTTTATCAAGTAAGCGTCGTTCTATTTTTTTCAGTGCCAGTCCATAGCTATTAAAACCAAGTTGCATTGCGGTGCTGGCTTGGCGATGTAATAACTTAATGCATTGCTCGGGGTCTTGCTCTAATAAAGCTTGGCAACGGCTCAGCTTATTACGCGCAGATAGGATAAACTCATTATAAATAGAAGATACTTCGTCAATACTAAAAGAGCTTGTTAAGGTCTCTGTTGCGGTTTCATCGTATAACGTATCAATCAGCTCGACGGCAATGCTAGCTGTTTGTGTTGACTGTGAATCACTCAATGCTTGGCGTAGTTTTTCTTGCTTTAATGGCTTGCCAACAATGTCTTTAATACCCAGTGCTAAGTATTCTTTTATTTCATCAGGGCTCAAACTGGCAGTAAAGGCCAGCACCGGAGTTCGCTGATTTTTATGCTCCACTCGCTTGAGTGTTTTTAGCACTTGCTGCCCTGTTAAATCGGGTAAGTTCATATCAAGTAACACCACATCAAAGTGGTATTTTTTCATCAACTCAATCGCACTTTTGCCATCTTTAGCGAGCTTAATTTTATGCTCGTCGTCAGCCATAAATTCAACGGCTATTTTTTGGTTTAAATCTAAATCTTCAACAAGTAACACATCAAGTCCGGTTAAATAATCCTTACTTTGATGGCGCTGCTCTACAAGGCTAAGTTCACCTATGGCTAGCGTCATGTTAAAGCTAAATACGCTACCCACTCCCAGCTCACTGGTGATTTCTAGTTGGCTATTTATTTTATCGAGAAGGCGACTAGTTATAGCCAGACCAAGCCCCGTTCCGCCTTTTTCCTTACCGGCACTGCTTTGGATGTAGGGCTCAGTTAAATAATCAATTTCATCTTTTTCAATACCCGGGCCCGAATCGAGTACGCTTACTTTAAGGGTATGATCGAGCTGAGTTTCATTAATTAAATCAATCTGTACTTTTACTGTGCCGGTGTCGGTAAATTTAATCGCATTACCAACAAGATTAATAATGATTTGTCTGAGCTTTTGTTGATCGCAGTAATAACAGGCTTTATCAGGGATGTTACAGGCAAGCTCAAATTTAAGCTGTTTTTGTTCGGCCAAAGGGCTTAACAGCAGGCATAAGTTTTGTAGCCAAGTTTTGAACTCTATGTCTTCTTCGTACAAGGCTTCGTCATGCTGATCTAAGCTTGCGTATTCCAGCACTTTATCTACTAGTAAGTTGAGCGACTCAGCTGAGTTGATAATGGCTTCGCAATAAGCTTTATTGCGGCTGTCGCTAGTTTGGTTTAACACCAGTTGTGCGCTGCCTAAAATGCCGTTTAATGGGGTGCGTATTTCATGGCTTATAGTTGATAAAAAGAGCCCGCGAATCTCTAAGTCTTTGTGTGCTTTTTCGGTAAGTTTATTAAGCCTTAATTCTCTGCGTTCATTACACAATAGAGCCATACCGGCTGCATAAAACATAGGGGCAATCACACTGTTCAAAAATAATAGTGAGTCAAACCATGGGTTTAATATTGCATCTTGTTGTGCAACGCGATCCATAAAAATAGTTCGAGTGATAAAACTGGCTGCAACCAAGGTTAAAATAATAATGTAAACAATACTGGCATTAGGATAAGGTTTTCGCGCATATTTAAAAAAAACAAATAGTAAAAAAGCGGCTTCTACAATATGTTGAAAGTCAGAAATATAAACCCGTGAGCGCATAGATGGCTGAAAAAAAGTGAAGTAAACAAGCAATAAAGCGCTGGCAGCGGTAAATAGGCAAACAAATTTAAAACCACGACCACGATAATTTAAAAACTGACTCAGCGATAAGCAATGCACAATGGACGCTAAAAACATCATGCTATTAGCAAAGGTAATGGCAAGCTTTTCAGGGATTTTACCTATGAGCGCAAAGCCCACAATGGCGGCTAATAGTAGTAAAGGGTAGGAGATATAAAGTAACGTGCCGGGGACATGCTTATTGGTACGCCAAGTTAAAAAGTTCAGTAACGTCATCACTGTCATAACAGCGATACTGGCAAAATAAAGCGTAAATGAGTCGAGCATTAAGACCCCAACAGCGATTTTTAAAGAAGATATAAAAACAGGCACCTGAAGTGCCTGTATTAAATTTATTTAAATAAGCCTTAACGAATTTCGTCAGGAATATTTTGTTGTGCCCAAGAGAGTAGTTCAATACGGTTACGGCATTTAGTTTTTCTAAATGCGCTGTATAAGTGAGTTTTAACCGTGTGCGGGCTAATGCTTAACTCTTCAGCAATTTCTTTATTTTTCGACCCGTTACTCATTAACGAGATAATCGCTTTTTCACGTTTAGTGAGTTTTATTGGCTCAATATCGCCATCAGTTAGCTTATGTAGTGCGTCTTTGTTAAATTGCAGCATACGGTTGAGCGCATTACACATAATATCACGACGATACCAAAGCTGATCTTCAAGTAGTAAACGAATCCCTTTCATTAATACGTCAGCATTATCGGTGGTGTAAAATACACCGCGAATACCACTGAGTAATGCACGATTAGCAAGCTCTGGGTTTTCATCTAAATTGAACAACACAATATCGCATTTGACGCGTAAATTAACGAGCTGCTCTTTTAGCTTAGTCCATGCGTCTTTACTTGATGTTTCAATGAACAATAAGCGAGTACCTACCGGAACATCTAAAATATTCGTACCTGTAGTTACGTCTAGGCCCTGCGTTTTTAACAAAGGCTCTAAAACGTTAATACCAATAGTGTTAATTGGTTCTTCATCTAACAACAAAAAGGCTGAACTGCTCATGTATTTTACTCTTTTATAAAGCTGGCTAATTAATCTTACCACGATCCCTGCACACCTTTTGTATTAGGGAGTAACAATTTCACTGGCGAAAAGGTGCGATTTACGATTATTTAAACATAAAATGTTGCAAATAAGTAATTGTTTTTTTGGTATATAAGAAAAACGCCGTATTTTTAATGTATTTTTTAAGATACAGGATTTAATGAGTGATTATAGCGCAACTTTTTTAGTGTTTTGATACGGAGGCCAGCCCATTTCTTTTCCCGCTAGCATATGCAAATGAATATGGTAAACGGTTTGTCCACCGTGTTCATTGCAGTTCATCACCACGCGGTAGCCGTCATCGCTAAAATTAAGTTGTTTGGCAAGCTTAGCCGCTACCACATATAGATGACCAACAAGATGTGAGTTTTCCTCAGTGACATCATTAATCGTGGCAATGGCTTGTTTAGGAATAATCAACGCATGAAAGGGTGCTTGAGGGTTAATATCTTTAAATGCAAGTGCTAGGTCGTCTTCGTAAATAATGTCAGCAGGAATTTCACGATTAATAATTTTAGTAAAAATAGTCTCTTGACTCATAATGATGACTCTAATTTTTTCGATTAATATGTATACCACTAATGACAAATTTTGCCAGCAGTGTCAAACTGAAATCAACTAAAGGAGTAATTATGCGTAAATCAATATTATTAGGCAGTGTAGCGGCGCTCTTGGTGAGTGCATCTAGTTTGGCAGAAAACATTCACTTTCCCGAGGAGTTTGTTCCTTTACAAGTGGGTGAACGAGTCATTGAAAGTTCGATTTTTAGTCGTGTTGATGATGTTGAGTTAGCACCGGGTACTTATCAGTTAAAGCTTAAATACACAGATTTATATGATTTAGGTTATGACGATCACGAAGTGATTGAGTCAGAGCCCTTTTGGGTCAATGTAACCGTTGAAGCAGGTAAAGATTACACCTTAGTATTTAATCGTGCTGAAAATGCGGTGGCAGCAAAAGTATTTGCTGAGGCACCGCAAGTAAGCTTAAAAGCAAAAGGCAGTACCTTAGCTGAGCCATTAAATGTGATAGCTGAACGACAACTACAAAGTTCACAGTTTAATCAGCAGGCCTCAGAAACCCCTGCCGGCCCACAAAAACCAAGTCGCCCAATTAAACCGATTGCGCCAATTAATGGTAAGGGCATGCCAAGCGCTGCCAATATGCTCGACTTTTGGTGGCAACAAGCAACGCCCGCTGAAAGGCAGGCTTTTTTAGATAAAGTAACGAAATAATTAAGCATTAAAAAAGGGCCAAGTTGGCCCTTTTTAATTTATTGATAATGCTATTTAAATAATGCGTCAATAGTACCTTGTGCCAGTGGGTGATAACCCGGACGCGCTTTTAAGTACACGCTTTGTGCCCAATCTTTTTTACCATTGGTAATAAGCGCTTTATAAAGCGGCACGATAAGCTTACGACGACCAATACCCGATAAATGCTTATCAAGCGCAGGGTAAATCGGTTGGTAACCATTACCTACTGCTAGCATATACCATGCAAACGCACGTTCTGCGTTGGTTGATTGGGTTAAGTTAAACTCGCCGTCTAATTCAGTCATTTTTTCAATGCTTAAATCGCGCGGTAAGTTGTTTAAAAAGTGTAGCCACTCATGCACAGTCCAATTTACAGTGGGTAATTGTGCCGCCGTTGTATCCCCTTTTAACCAGCTCGCTGTTGCAGTATCGACTTTATCGAACGCGTTAGAAGTTGGGTTAGGTGCATCACTTGGTAAACCAGGCTGAAAAATCCACTCGTTTACTTTATCCATGCTCACTACGCCTGGATACTTTTCAATTAAGTTAGCTTTGATGTACGTAACAAATTGTGCGGTGGTTAGCGATTTAAATGCAAATTCATTAAAGTAGGTCTTAACAAAGTCATCAAACTTATCACGGCCGTATTTTTCTTCTAGGTAAATTAAAAATAGCTGACCTTTTGTGTAAGGCACTGAGCTAAACGCATCATCTGGATCGCGGCCATTAAGTTTTAAATTAAGGCGTGTGTCTGGAGCATCAATGGTTTTAAGTTGCGCACGTAGGCCAGCTGCATCAAGTGCTTGTTCCATAACAGCTCGGTCACGCCCAAATACCTCTTCCATAATGCGGTTTTCAACGTAAGAGGTAAAACCTTCGTTTAACCACAAATCTTCCCATGTAGCGTTCGTCACTAAGTTGCCAGACCAAGAATGTGCAAGTTCATGCGCAATCAGGTTAACTAAGCTTTTATCGCCAGCAACAACGGTTGGGGTAATAAATGATAAACGTGGGTTTTCCATACCTCCAAATGGAAAGCTAGGTGGTAGCATAAGTAAATCATAACGACCCCATGCATAGTCGCCGTACATGGCATTGGTTTTGTCGATCATCGCTTGGGTGTCATTAAATTCAGCAACCGAGGCGTCTAAAATAGTCGGCTCTGCAAAAATACCAGTTTGCTTAGACATGGCCTTAAATTCTAAGTTACCTGCACCAATTGCAATTAAGTAAGGTGAAATAGCTTGTGGCATAGTGAAGTGGTAATCACCATCTTTATAAAGAGCATCTTTATTATCAGCACTCATTACTGCACGAATATCCTCAGGGGTATGAATGCGCGCATTATAAGTTACACGCATTGCTGGGGTGTCTTGCACTGGGATCCAACTACGCGCATGAATCGCTTGTGACTGGCTATACATAAACGGGTGAGTTTTACTGGCAGTTTGCTCTGGCGTTAACCACTGTAAGCCAGACGCTTCTGGGCGGCTGTTATAGTAAATACGAACTTTTTGTGCTTGATTTTTAAAGGTAATAGTTAGTTTTGAGCCTTTAACATCATCGCGGTTAGCAAGGTTGAAACTAGCTTTATGCCAATTACCATTTGCCGTTTGATACATCACTTTATCAATATCAAGGTCACGGGTATCAAGTACTAGCTTTTTACTGTTGGCATTTTGCCACTGTAGCGTATGCTCAACAAAACCTTCCAATTGCTTATCAGCAAAGTCGATGTCTAAATCAAGGTTTAAATGCGTGGTGATAACATCATCAAGGTTGGCGTAGGAATTTTGATCAATAGCGCTGGCCATTGCTTGCGAGCACATACCTGCCATAGCTAGGCTTAAAAAAAGAGGTTTGATTTTCATAATTACCTTGAGTACAAATAAAAAAAGTGCAGGTTTTATATCATGATTGCTGCAGTGGGTTGAACAATTTTTACAAGCTGATGCGCAATTTGCGACGATGAGTTAAACTAGAGCGATTAATTACTGCTACCTTTAGAGGGCTTTGTGCCGCACTCATTACAACCCTTACATACATTTGCATTAAGTAGCCAATGCCAAAATTTTGTCGAGATTACCGACTCAGCGCAGCTTAAAAGTCAGTGCTTTAAAGTCCCCTTTTGTTTGTTGGGTGAGGGCAGCAATACTATTTTTTTAAATGACTATGCAGGCACGGTCATTAAAATGGCAACCCAAGGCATTACTATAACTGAGCGCTCGCATGACTTTTTAGTTAGTGTAGCTGCCGGTGAAAATTGGCATCAATTAGTGACTTACTTGCTGGAGCAAGGTATTGCGGGGTTTGAAAACTTAGCTCTCATCCCTGGTACAGTCGGCGCTGCACCAGTACAAAATATTGGTGCCTATGGCGTAGAAATAGCTCAGTTTATTGAAGCTGTTGACTATTTTGATATTGATAGCGGTAGCTTTAAATCTTTAACTAATCAGCAATGTCACTTTGCTTATCGTGAATCGGTATTTAAACACGCGCTAAAAAATAAAGCAGTGATCACCCAAGTGCACTTTAAGTTGTCTAAAATATGGCAGCCAGTACTCAGTTATGGGCCGCTACAACAACTAAAAAACCCGACGCCACAGCAAGTGTGCGCACAAGTTATACAAACGCGTAACAGCAAACTCCCAAATCCCTATAAGCTGGCTAATGCGGGCAGTTTTTTTAAGAACCCTATTATCACCAATAGTGAATTAGCGCAGTTAATTACGACATATCCTGAGGTACCTCATTACCCGCATGATGCCGGTCACCATAAAGTGGCTGCAGGGTGGTTAATAGAGCAAGCGGGATTGAAGGGATATAAAATTGCAGGTATAGAAGTGCATCAACAACAAGCGCTGGTACTAGTTAATCATGGTAATAGTACAGGGGATGATTTAATTAATATGATTGCTCACATTCAGGATATTGTTTTAACACGTTACAACATAAGTTTAGAACACGAAGTGCGGTTAATTGATCAACACAATGAATGCCATATCTCTTTGGAGCAATCAGTATGAAGGCACCTGATGGAAACAAGCTGGCTATTTTAAATGCACTGAATGAAGGTGGGTTCGTCTCTGGGCAAGCACTAGGCGATGAATTAGGAATAAGTCGCGCGGCGGTAAGTAAGCATATTCAAAGCTTACAGGCTATGGGCTTAGATGTATTTAAAGTTACAGGTAAAGGCTATTGCTTAAATAACCAAGTAGGTTTACTTAATCAGCAAAGCATACAGCAGCACTATGCTGAGTTAGGCGCTAATACCGCGAATATTGAAGTGCAACCACTGATTGATTCAACCAACAGCGAGTTAATGCGCCGCATTCAAGCTAAAGCAGCACTAAAATCGGGTACCGTAATTGTAGCCGAAATGCAGCAAGCAGGGCGGGGGCGTCGAGGCCGAGTATGGCAATCACCCTTTGGTGCAAACTTATACTACAGTTATTTTTGGCGCTTAGATGATGGTTTACAAGCCGCGATGGGCGTATCGATTGCTGTTGGTTTAGCGGTGTATGATGCGATAAAAGCACTTTATGGTATTGAAGTAGAGCTTAAATGGCCAAACGACATTTATATAAACAAACAAAAACTCGCAGGTGTCTTGGTAGAATTAGACGGGCAGCCACAAGGGCCATGTCAGTTGGTAATAGGGATTGGTATTAATTTAAATATGCCACAAAGTGCCAGTCAGTACATTGACCAAGCGTGGACCGATTTAAGTCAGCACACCCAGCAGCTAGATAAAAATCAACTAGTAGCTTCATTAACTTATTGTTTAGAGCAACGCTTAGCGCAATATCGTGAGAATGGCTTACAAACTATGTATCAACAATGGAATGCATTAAATGCATTTGCTGGTCAGCAGGTAGAGCTTAATACCGGACATCGTAGTTGGTGTGGCATTTGTGAAGGTATAGATGCGCATGGTGGTGTACGTATTCGCCAAGACGGTGAAGTGAAAAGTTATTATGGCGGTGAGATTTCATTAAGAAAGGCGCAAGCATGAGATTACTCATTGATGTAGGTAATACCTCACTCAAAGCTGTATTGTGGCAAGATGGGCAAATACAGCCATGCGATACTAATAATATTCCATGGCTGCAAATTACGGTTGTTGTTTACGCTTGTGTGGGCCGTAGTGAATTACTCAAGCAGCTATTAGAAAAAGCCCAAGCACAAAATGTCGATTGCTTTGAGGCTACGGTTAGTCATGAACTCGGTACGTTGCATTGCGCGTATCAACAAGTGGGTAATTTGGGTATAGATAGATGGTTGGCGCTCATTAGTGGTTATTCGCTTTACCCTAATACGGCCGCAATTGTTGTTGATGCAGGCACGGCAACGACTATAGACGTCCTTAATAATGATGGGCAGCACTTAGGTGGTTGGATATTACCAGGGCTTGATTTAATGACTGCCTCACTCACTCAAAATACTCAGCGCGTATTTGATGATGCAAACACGCCATTTGCTAATGAACTTGGCAAAAATACCCCCAACGGATTAAAAAACGGCGCTTTAGTGGCAACTATTGGCGCAATTGAACAAGCAAAGCTGCATTTGAATACAAAAAATAGCCTTTTAATTTTTGCTGGTGGTTATGGTCAGCTATTACAAGGGCATTTTTCAGACAGTATTTTCGACCCAATGCTAGTGATGAAAGGCTTAAATTACTGGTATGAGTTAGCTAAAAAGAGTTAAAAACAACAAAAAAACTGCTTTTTGCGCGAATAGTGAGCGTTTGAAGCATAAAATCACATTTTTTTTAATTTTTTGGTTGCATCCCAATAAACCTTACTCTAGAATCTCGCCCCGTACTAAAGCAGTGCCGACTTAGCTCAGCTGGTAGAGCAACTGACTTGTAATCAGTAGGTCAACCGTTCGACTCGGTTAGTCGGCACCACTTTCCTTTTACCGGAAGTGCTTAGTATAAAGAATTATCGTGGAGGGGTTCCCGAGCGGCCAAAGGGATCAGACTGTAAATCTGACGGCTCAGCCTTCGCTGGTTCGAATCCAGCTCCCTCCACCACTTTATTCTAGACGGTTAGAGGTAGTTTAAGAACAGGTTCCTTAAAGCGGGCATCGTATAATGGCTATTACCTCAGCCTTCCAAGCTGATGATGCGGGTTCGATTCCCGCTGCCCGCTCCAATTTGATGATGCTGATATAGCTCAGTTGGTAGAGCGCACCCTTGGTAAGGGTGAGGTCGGCAGTTCAAATCTGCCTATCAGCACCAGTCAATTGAATCTCCTTAAACACTTCCTTTATCTGTCAGAAAAAACTATTTGAAATTTGAAAAAATTAACTTAATCTACCTATGGTGGATTATTTTCATATGTAATCTAGATACACAAAACTGATAGGTTCCGTCATGGCAAAAGAAAAGTTTGAACGCGTAAAACCGCACGTAAACGTTGGTACAATCGGCCACGTTGACCACGGTAAAACTACACTAACTGCAGCAATCACTAACGTACTTGCAAAAGTATACGGCGGTGTTGCTAAAGATTTCGCATCAATCGATAACGCTCCAGAAGAGCGCGAGCGTGGTATCACAATCTCAACTTCTCACGTTGAGTACGATACACCTACTCGTCACTACGCACACGTAGATTGTCCTGGTCACGCCGATTATGTTAAAAACATGATCACTGGTGCTGCTCAAATGGACGGCGCTATCTTAGTAGTTGCTGCGACTGACGGTCCTATGCCACAAACTCGTGAGCACATCCTACTTTCTCGCCAAGTTGGCGTTCCTTACATCGTTGTATTCATGAACAAATGTGACATG
>NZ_PNDJ01000095.1:0-28479 GCF_005887255.1 Pseudoalteromonas sp. S1609
GACCGCTGACCGCTGACCGCGAACTGATCTTTAAGATCTCGACTATTGAATATAGGATCTCAGCGCGTTTTCATGCTAGAATTTGCGCAATTTTTTTGTACTCGATAAGTAGCACTGTAATGATCTTAGATGATATCCGCATCGTTTTAGTTAATACCTCACATTCTGGCAATATTGGTTCTGCGGCACGCGCCATGAAAACCATGGGATTATCAAAGTTATACCTTGTAGATCCTGCTTGTGAAATAGATAGCCATGCCAGCGCACTGGCTGCAGGTGCTACAGATGTACTTGGTAATGCGGTTATTGTTGATACGGTTGCCGATGCCATTGCTGATTGTGCATTAACTATTGGTACTAGCGCTCGCTCGCGTACATTGTCTTGGCCTATGGTTGAGCCGCGTGAATGTGGTGAAAAGCTTGTTGGCGAAGCTGTAAATGGCCCTGTAGCACTTGTATTTGGTCGTGAAAACAGTGGCTTAACAAACGAAGAATTACAACTGTGTAATTACCATGTGTGTATTCCTGCTAACCCAGAATACAGCTCGCTAAATTTAGCCATGGCAGTACAAACCTTATGTTATGAAACGCGCATGGCATTTTTAAATCAACAGCCTAAAGCGGAACAACAAGAAGACGACACCCTATATCCATCGTCTAAACAAACAGAGCTGTTTTACGAACATCTTGAAGAGACCTTGTTTAAAACAGGCTTCATCATTAAGCAGCACCCAGGCATGGTAATGACTAAGCTACGTCGCTTGTTTAATCGTGCTCGCCCTGAAGATGCTGAAATGAACATATTACGAGGTATTCTTACCTCAATTAATAAGTCTATAAAATAGCAATTAGTTATAAATAGCGCCCTTTATTACTCCACTAATACTTGACTAAATTACTCAGGTAATTACAATAGACCCAATACTTGACCAAAACAGTCAGGTATTACAAGTTTATCGGTGGCCGTTTGAGGCTAGCCAATCAGGATAATACTTGACTAATCTACTCTGGTAATTAAAATTTGCACTCTTTTGTGCGGGGGGCGTTATGAAGTTAACATCAAAAGGCAGATATGCCGTTACAGCCATGCTGGATGTTGCACTACATGCAAATATAGGCCCTGTAGCGCTTGCAGATATTTCGCAGCGCCAAGAAATTTCTTTGTCTTATCTTGAGCAGTTATTCGCCCGTTTACGTAAGAATGGGCTAGTGAGTTCTGTTCGAGGTCCTGGTGGGGGCTATTTACTAGGACGTGAGGCTGATGTAATTTCAGTTGGCGATGTTATCAATGCGGTAGATGAATCTGTTGACGCTACACGGTGTCAGCGAAGCAATACTGGTTGTCAAAGTGGCATGCGTTGTTTAACCCATACATTGTGGTCAGACTTAAGCGCACGAATTGAAGAGTTTTTAAATAATATTACCTTAGCTGAACTGGTTGAAAAGTCGGACGTTAAAGCGGTCGCTCTTCGCCAAGAAAACAGCGTTAATGATGCAATTAAGCAGTTGGAAAATATTCAAGTAAGCTGTCAACTTTAAGGTTGACCTGCAGCGGAGAGAGAAATGAAGTTACCGATTTATTTAGATTACGCAGCAACTACGCCCGTTGACGAACGAGTTGCCAAAGAAATGATGCAGTGCCTGACTATGGACGGTAATTTTGGTAATCCAGCATCGCGTTCACACCGTTTTGGTTGGCAAGCTGAAGAAGTCGTTGACCAAGCACGTACTGACATTGCCGATTTAATTAATGCAGACCCACGTGAAATTGTATTCACATCGGGTGCAACAGAATCAAATAACCTTGCTATTAAAGGTGCAGCTCAGTTTTACAAGAAAAAAGGTAAGCATGTTATTACCGCTAAAACTGAACACAAAGCAGTTATCGACACATGTCGTGAGCTTGAGCGTCAAGGGTTTGAAGTAACTTATATGGACGTTGAAGAAAACGGCCTACTTGATCTGCAAAAATTAGCAGATACGATGCGTGACGACACTGTGCTTGTAAGCATTATGCATGTAAATAACGAGCTAGGTGTAATCCAAGACATCAACACTATTGGTGAAATGTGTCGCGAACGTAAAATTATGTTCCACGTAGATGCAGCACAAAGCGCAGGTAAAGTTTTAATCGATGTGCAACAAACCAAAGTAGATTTCATGTCATTCTCGGCGCACAAAGTATACGGCCCTAAAGGCGTAGGTGCTTTGTATGTTCGTCGTAAACCACGTGCACGTTTAGAAGCACAAATGCACGGTGGCGGCCATGAACGTGGTATGCGTTCTGGTACATTAGCGACCCATCAGTTAGTAGGTATGGGCGCAGCATTTAGAATTGCAAAACAAGATTTTGAAAAAGATCACGCACACATCAGTGCGTTACGTAAACGCCTAATCGACGGCATTTTAACAGATATGGACGAAGTGTACTTTAACGGCACACAAGACCAATCAGTACCTGGTATTGTTAATATCAGCTTTAACTTTGTTGAAGGTGAGTCGTTACTAATGGCCGTTAAAGATATTGCGGTATCGTCAGGTTCAGCCTGTACATCTGCAAGTTTAGAACCTTCTTACGTATTACGTGCATTAGGCCGCAACGACGAATTAGCACATAGTTCAATTCGTTTTAGTATTGGCCGTTTTACCACAGAAGAAGAGATTGATTACACCGTTGAGCTAATGAAAAACTCGATTGGTCGTTTACGTGAAATGTCTCCTCTTTGGGAAATGCACCAAGAAGGTGTTGATTTAGATTCAGTTGAATGGGCGCACCACTAATTAGTGGAGCTCATACCTAGCAGGTAGTGAGGATAGAATTATGGCTTACAGTGATAAAGTAATCGACCACGTAGAAAACCCACGTAACGTAGGTGCTCTAGATAAAAACGATCCGTCAGTGGCAACGGGTATGGTAGGCGCACCAGCATGTGGTGACGTAATGAAGTTGCAAATTAAAGTGTCAGCAGAAGGCGTGATTGAAGATGCAAAATTCAAAACGTACGGCTGTGGTAGTGCAATTGCTTCATCTTCACTGGTAACAGAGTGGGTTAAAGGCAAAACATTAGACGAAGCTGCAACTATCAAAAACACCGATATCAGCGCAGAGCTAGAATTACCACCAGTGAAAATTCACTGTTCAATTTTAGCAGAAGATGCAATTCAAGCAGCAATTGCAGATTACAAAAGCAAACATACAAACTAAGAGATATTCATGGCAGTGACATTGACAGATGCGGCAGCAAACCGCGTACAATCATTTTTAGCAAACCGTGGTAAAGGCATAGGCCTGCGAGTTGGCATTAAAACGACGGGCTGTTCAGGTCTTGCTTATGTATTAGAGTTTGTTGATGAGCTAAACGATGACGATGAAACATTTGCGGCCAAAGGCGTTACCTTAATTGTTGACGCTAAAAGCTTAGTTTATATCGACGGCACTGAGCTCGACTACACAAAAGAAGGCTTAAATGAAGGGTTTAAATTTAATAACCCTAACCAAGCTGATGAGTGTGGTTGTGGCGAAAGCTTTACCGTTTAAGCTCAAACTTGTTTTGAATACCTAAGCTACTTGGGTATAACTAAGCCCTGCCAATTAATGTAGGGCTTTGTCATTTGTGAGAAGTTATGCGTTATTTTGAGTTATTTGCAATTCCCGTTGACTACAATATTGATTTAGCAACGATTAACAAGCACTACTTAGAACTTCAACGTGCTGTTCACCCTGATCGCCATGCTAACGCTAGCAGTCGTGATAAATTAATGGCCGTACAAAGTACTGCCGAAATTAATGATGCACTGCAAACACTCAAGCACCCCGTTAAACGTGCAGAATATATGCTGAGCGAGCTAGGCGTTGATATTCGCGCTGAGCAGCAAACATTGCAAGATCCCATGTTTTTAATGCAGCAAATGGAGCTTCGAGAAGAACTTGAAGAGTTAGCGAGCGCAAGCGATCCGGACTCTGCTATTGCCCATTTTGAAAAACAAATAAAGCAGCTTGATCAGCAGTACAGTGCGCAATTGGCAGAGCAGTTAGCAAGTAACGATGAGCAGCAATATCAAAAAGCAGCAGACAGTATCCGTAAGCTAAAGTTTGTTTATAAGTTACGCGACGAACTTGAACGCATTGAAGACAGTTTATTTGACGATTAATTCACTTGCTGCAAAGCGAGCAACACGAGTTTAAAGAGCATTATGGCATTATTGCAAATTGCTGAGCCGGGGCAGAGCGCGGCACCACATGAACATAAATTAGCAATTGGAATTGACTTAGGTACCACGAATTCATTAGTGGCAACCGTACAAAGCGGCGAAGCTCGTACTATTACTGATGAGTCAGGCGAAGCAATGTTGCCGTCTGTAGTGCGTTACCAAGCTGGTGGCATAACCGTAGGTGCAGACGCGATGCAAGCAGCTACACTCGATCCGGTTAATACACTCATTTCAGTCAAGCGCTTTTTAGGTAAAACCCAAGCCGAAATAGAGCAAAGCTACGGCCAACTGCCTTATCAATTTTGCGATGATAACGGCGCGCTTGCGATAGCAACTGAAGCCGGGAAAATCAGCCCAGTAAAAGCATCAAGCCATATTTTAGGTGCCCTAAAAGCACGTGCAGAACAAAGCTTTGGTAATCAAGATATTTTAGGCGCAGTTATTACCGTACCAGCCTATTTTGATGATGCACAACGCCAAAGCACTAAAGATGCGGCTGAACTTGCCGGCATTAATGTGCTGCGTTTATTAAACGAGCCAACCGCGGCTGCGGTTGCTTATGGCTTAGATTCAGGCCAAGAAGGCATAATTGCTGTTTATGACTTAGGTGGCGGAACATTTGATATTTCTATACTGCGCTTAAATAAAGGTGTGTTTGAAGTATTGGCCACTGGTGGCGATTCTAGTCTAGGCGGTGATGACTTTGACTCATTATTAGTTGACTACTTAAAACAAGAAACTGGCGTGACGGGCTTATCTCCTTCGGTATTACGTTTATTCATTAACAAAGCCAAAGCCTGTAAAGAAGCACTCAGCCAATACGAAAAAGTGAATGTTGGCCTTGAGTTTGACGATGAAAAATACATGGTTGAAGTAACGCGAGAGAAGTTTAACGAGCTGGCTATGCCACTGGTAAAAAAAACGCTCCGCTCATGTCGTCGTGCAGTAAAAGATGCCGGTATTGAAAACCAAGAAGTACTACAAGTGGTGATGGTTGGCGGTTCAACCCGCATGCCGTTGGTACGTACTCAAGTTGGCGAGTTTTTTGATAAACAACCACTCACTTCAATTGATCCTGATCGTGTTGTTGCACTGGGTGCAGCATTACAAGCTGACGTATTAATTGGTAACAAGCCAGATTCAGACATGTTATTGCTGGATGTGTTACCGTTGTCGCTAGGACTTGAGACCATGGGTGGCTTGGTTGAAAAAATTATTCCACGCAATACCACTATTCCAGTTGCACGTGCGCAAGAATTTACTACGTTTAAAGATGGTCAAACGGCTATGTCGTTGCATGTATTACAAGGTGAGCGTGAACTGGTTGACGATTGTCGATCGCTGGCAAAGTTCAGCTTAAAAGGCATTCCACCTATGGCGGCGGGAGCTGCGCATATTCGCGTTACCTTTAAAGTAGACGCTGATGGTTTACTAAGCGTATCAGCCATGGAAAAATCAACTGGCGTTCAAGCAGAAATACAAGTAAAACCGTCGTTTGGTTTGTCTGACGACCAAGTTGCTAATATGCTTAAAGAGTCGATGAGTAACGCTAAAGGCGACATGCAAGCGCGTATGCTTAAAGAGCAACAAGTTGAAGCGCTTCGTGTAATAGAAGCAATGGAAGCCTCTTTAGCAGCTGATGGCGATTTACTTGAGCCTGAGCAACTAGCGGCGCTAAAAGTGGAAATAAACGAACTTGCAAAAGTACGCGAGAGTGCACAAGAGCCAAGCGAAATTAAAGCAGCCATTGAAAAAATGGACAATGCGAGTAGTGATTTTGCCGCGCGTAGAATGGATGCATCAATTAAAAAAGCCTTAACAGGCCAGTCAGTAGACAATATATAAGAGAGATTAGAATGCCACAAATTGTTTTTCTTCCCCATCCGGAGTTGTGTCCTGACGGTGCTGCAATAGAAGCGCCCGCTGGCGAAACGGTACTTGATATCGCGCTTAAAAATGGCATTAGCATTCCTCATGCCTGTGAAAAATCATGTGCATGTACAACCTGTCACTTAGTGATCCGTGAAGGTTTTGACTCATTAGATGAAAGTGACGATCTAGAAGACGACATGCTAGATAAAGCCTGGGGTTTAGAACCAGAGTCACGTTTAGGTTGCCAAGCAATTATTAGAGATGAAGACTTAGTGGTTGAAATACCTAAGTACAATCTCAATATCGTTAATGAAGAACACTAGTTTTTAATTAACGACTATTATATTAAAAGCCGCTGTTTAATACCGCGGCTTTTTTGTTTGTATTAAGTAGCAGCGGGTTTACCCCGCGTCTTTTTAAAGGTTACGAGCGACGGGCTGCTAGGTGCGGGTAAATTAAAAAACCTTGTAGCGTTAACCACAAGGCTTTTTAATATATCGAAGCTCGAGGCCCAAAACCCATTTCGGAGGTGTATTTTGAGTGATCTTATTTTTTCAGACTCGTTTATAAACGGTGAATTTTATCAAACCAGCACACGCTTTAGTGTTAATGATCCCGCCACCGAACAAAGTATTGTTGAAGTTAGCGACATTGACGAGCAAGGTGTAAATACAGCTATTAATGCGGCAAAAGGCGCGTTTGTAAAATTAAAAGCAACCAATGCAACCGAGCGAAGTGAAACTCTGATGCGCTGGTATGAGTTGGTGATTAAACATAAACAAACGCTAGCTACACTTATGACCAAAGAGCAGGGTAAGCCGCTTAAAGAATCTCTCGGTGAAATAGATTATGGCGCCGGCTTTATTAAGTGGTTTGCTGAGCAAGCTAAGCGTAGCTATGGGGATGTGATCCCTGCAACCGACAATCAGCATCGCTTAACCAGTTATAAACAACCTATTGGCGTGGTTGCCGGTATAACACCATGGAACTTTCCTGTGGCTATGGTAACGCGAAAAGTAGCCCCTGCTTATGCTGCTGGCTGTAGTTTCATTTTAAAACCTTCTGAACATACACCACTATGTGCTATTGCTTTAGCGTATTTAGCTGATCAGGCTGGCTTTGTAATAGGTGCATTTAATGTATTGGTATCACAAAACGCTAAAGACGTTGGTAAAATGTTGACTGACTCAGAGGTGGTACGTAAGTTCACCTTTACTGGCTCTACAGGTGTAGGTAAGCAGTTACTATCACAGTGTGCACAGACAATTAAAAAAACATCAATGGAATTAGGTGGCAATGCGCCGTTCATTATTTTTGATAATGCCGATATTGATGACGCTATTGATGGCCTAATGGCGGCTAAATTTAGAAATAGTGGCCAAGCGTGTGTGGCGGCAAACCGTATCTTCATCCAGCGCAGTATATTAAATGAAGTACTTGAAAAAATTACACCTAAAGTCGCTGCGCTCAACGTTGCAAACGGTTTTGATGAAAATGCCGACATAGGCCCGCTTATTTATCCCAAAGCAAAAGAGAAAGTGCAACAACTGATTAAAGATGCTCTCGATAAAGGCGCTACGCTAATTGGAGATAACAGTAACTTAGGTGGCAGCTTTCAAAACCCATTAATAGTTACTAATGTCACTACACAAATGGATATTTATCATGAAGAAGTTTTTGGCCCTGTATTAACGGTGATCCCATTTGATGAAGAAAGCGAAGCCCTTGCGCTTGCTAATGACGTTCCTTATGGGTTAGCTGCGTACTTTTATAGCCAAAACATTAAACAAATCTATCGTATAAGCGAAGGGTTAGAGTTTGGCATGATAGGTGTAAATGAGGGGGTTATATCAAACCCTGTAGCACCGTTCGGTGGGGTAAAACAATCAGGTCTTGGAAGAGAGGGGGGTCACCAAGGTTTAGATGAATACCTAGAAGAAAAATACGTATGTATTAGGGTTTGACTCTCTAGACTGTTCCGATGAGTTAACCGTTTAGCGTTTTAAGTTGCTTGAAATGGGTGTAAATGCTACCTTTTTAAAAAATGTTTAAGTAAACAAAAAGTAAAAAATTTCTATAAGTAGAAATACCCCCGTGTGTAAATGCCACCATTTTGGTGGCATTTTTTTGCCCTTTTTTAAGGAGAGGTTTTTGGCTACTTCCTCCTTGTAGGTCTAAACTATTCTTAGTTAGATACTATTCTGCTTATATCCTTTTTAAATGTAGGCTTTTATGAAAGAGTAATTCTTTTTAATTCGCGTGAATATTTGTAACTGCATGTTTTTAAATGTATATTTTTGGTGCGTGAATGAGTAGAATAAAGTTTCAGTAGTTTCAATACTATTAACATATAGTAAAAATGTATAATTGTGTTTTATACATTTATAAATTAACATCCCGCAAATTCACCCATTAAAAAATAATGAAGCACCCACTATGAGTAGAAGAAATCAAGCAACGGTAGACCAGGAAGTTTCGTTTGGCATTGACGAAGAATTAGTTTCTACAACAGATTTACGAGGGGTTATCACCTATGCAAATGATAGCTTTTGTAAAGTTTCAGGGTATACCATCAATGAGTTAAAAGGGAAAAATCATAATATGGTTCGTCACCCAGATATGCCACCTGCGGCATTTGGTGATATGTGGTCTAATTTAAAAAGCGATACCGCATGGCGAGGAGCTGTAAAAAATAGATGTAAAGATGGGCGTTATTACTGGGTAGATGCCTTTGTAACTCCTATTTATGAAAACGGTAAAAAAGTAGGTTATCAATCAGTTCGTCAACAACTCCTTCCAGAATATAAAAACCGCGCAGAAAAGCTATACCAACGTTTAAACAACGGTCAATCAATTGTCCCATTAACTGAAAAATTAGCCGCATTTAAACTTCCTCTATTTATTGGCTGTGCAGCTTTAATTGCTTGGTTAACAAGTTATATGTTCTGGTTATGTTTACTGTTTGTTCCTCTGCCTTTTGTTATTTTTTATGAAGAGTTAATTCGTTCGCAAAGCACAATCATAAAAACCAAAGCAGGTCCAGATAGCGTATCTCGGCATATTTATTCTGGTAGCGACAGCCTCAGCTATAGTGATTTTCAGATTAAATTACTTGAGGGTAAAGTTACGACGATTGTTGGCCGTATTATTGATGGTACTTTAAGCCTTAGTAAAGGTGCTGATTCTCTTAAAACTTGTGCTGAAGCTGCGCAGGCCGGTGTTGAAAAAGAAGCATCAGAATTACATCAAGTGTCGTCAGCGGTTGAAGAAATGGTACATTCAATTGATGAGGTTGCTAAAAATACCTTAGTAACCAACCAGCGTGTTCAGCAAGCTCACCAAGACTGCGAAAGCGCAACGCAAGCAATGTCAGGCACCATGCGTGAAGTATCGTTACTCGCCAACGAGGTGGATAACTCGGCAAGTTCAGCGAGCGGGCTAGCAACAGAGGCTGAAAAAATTGGTGGCATAATGCAAGAGATACAAGGGATTGCCGATCAAACAAATTTACTTGCACTTAATGCGGCTATAGAAGCTGCGCGTGCTGGTGAGCATGGTCGAGGGTTCTCGGTTGTTGCTGATGAAGTGCGAGCACTCTCAAGTAGAACGCATACTGCTACAGAGCAAATTCAAGTCTCTATATCTGAAATGCAATCTACGTTACTCAATTGGTCAAAAACAATGGAAGCGGGTAAAAACGCTGCAGAGACTTGTGTTAAAGAAACGCGAAATAGCCAAGATATCGTCTCAAAAGTATATGCTGCAATTACTGATATTTCTGATTTAGCAACACAAATATCAACCGCAGCAGAAGAGCAAAGCATGGTATCACAAGAAATCAGCCGTAATATTTCAAATATTAGTACCGCTTCGTCAGAAAACTTAGCCCAAGCGCATAATGTGGGTGCTGAGTCTAATGCGATTGAAAAACACTCTAAAGCATTAGCGTCACTAGGCCTTTCTTTTAAAGTAGGTTAACAACTTGAGCAAGGACAGCAAATACCCAAGTGTATGAGGCGCTGAGAATATAACATGTTCTCAGCGCGCCTAAAGCGTCAAATACGGGCAACGGGCTGTGTGGTGCGGGGAAAACCTGCTACTACTGGTGTTATTTGTAATATTTATTTAGCAGTGACTTCATGTCGCATCAGGCTTTTATTAAAAGCACCAAATAACGATATAAATCAACGCTGGGGAAACCGGCGGCTACAGATAAGGGCGTATTTTTTTATTTTATGTTTGGCTTTATGAAAACTAGATATAACTAAAAAATTAACTTTGGATATTACTGAGAGGACTTAGAAAATAGTGGGGCGATTGACGGGGCTCGAACCCGCGACAACCGGAATCACAATCCGGGGCTCTACCAACTGAGCTACAACCGCCACTACATACACCTTGTTTGGTGTGGCGCGCATAATACATAATATCCCTATGCTTGTGAAGCAAAAAATCAAAAAAAATTAAACTTATTATAAGTATTCTAAATTTAAGCTTATTGGCAACGGGCAACGGGCCTAAAAACTCCACAACCGCGGCTCAACCCCCTAACCCCTTAGTAAAACGTTGTTGCAAACACCTATTAAAGATTTACAATACTACAAACAATACCGCTAAACTGCTTAATAACACTATCAGGAGTTAATATGGATTCAATACTCAATTGGCTGAATGAAAATTCAGGCTTAATTTTACACTATGGTATTCAAGCAGTTATAGCGCTTGTTATATTTTTACTCGGTGGCCGAATTGCCAAGTTTTGTGCAAATTTAACCGCTAAAGCATTCGACAAGAAGAAAGTAGATGTAGCGGTTTCATCGTTTGTATCTAGTATTGTGTATGCCATTGTATTTGCAGCCACTATTTTAATGGCGCTGTCACAAATCGGTATCGAAACCACGTCATTCATTGCGATTTTAGGTGCTGCAGGTTTAGCGGTTGGCTTAGCACTGCAAGGGTCGTTATCTAACTTTGCATCTGGTGTGCTAATTATTTTACTACGCCCATTTAAATCTGGTGACTACGTTGAAGCTGGCGGTAAAGCTGGTACGATTAAAAAAATCGAAATATTTTCAACAGAAATGCGCACTCCTGATAACAAAGTTATTGTAATGCCTAATTCAAAAATAATGTCAGATGCGATCATTAACTACTCGCGCGAAGCAACGCGTCGCGTTGATCTTGTGATTGGTGTTGGCTACGACGCCGATTTACGTAAAGCAAAAGAAGTACTTAAATCAGTACTAGATAACGAATCACGCATTTTAAAAGATCCTGCATACAACGTATCGGTTTCTGAACTTGCCGATTCAAGCGTTAACTTTATCGTACGCCCGTGGGTTAACTCAGAAGACTACTGGCCAACATACTGGTCGTTAATGGAAAATATTAAAATAGCGTTAGACGACGCTGATATTACCATTCCATTTCCACAAATGGATGTGCATTTGCACAAGCAAGACTAATTTTAAAAAGTTATTAAGGTAATGCTCACGTTAGGTTTGCTAACGTGCGCGCTGCTTTAAAGAGCATGAATATTTTTTACAGGGTTATTTTTTAATGAAACTTAAGCTTTTATCAATTTTAGTAGCAGCCTCAGCTACAACCAGTGCATTTGCATCAGAAGAAGAACAAAAAACCTGGGAAGTTACCAGTGAAGTGGGCGCTATCATTACTAGCGGTAATACCGAAACAACGACCTTAAAAGGCGGTATTAAAGTATTGCATAACTTAGAAAGTTGGAATAACGAGTATAAGTTAGACGGCATCTACAAAGAAGATGAAGTAGAAAACGACGCTGGCACAAAAGAAAAACAGCGTACTAACGAAAAGTACTCTATTTCAGCGCAGGGTAATTACAAATTAAACGAAAAGCATGCTCATTTATTTATTTATGGGTCGCACGTATCAGACTACTTTGGTGCATACCGAAGTGAATCAGTTATTTCAGCGGGTTATGGTTTACGTTTACTAAACGAGACAAACATGAAGCTAAACGCTGAAATTGGTCCGGGTTATAAGTATTTTAAGTATCCAGATATTAGCGAAGAGGTTGATGAAAACGGCAACTCATTAGCGGGTGAATACGAAGGCGAAGTGATTGCCTTAGGTAAAGTAGATTTTAGCTGGAAAATTTCAGACAACGCGCGTTTCACTCAGTTAGTGTCGGTAGAATACGGTGATACTAATACTAAAACCCGTTCAGAAAGCGCATTACTTACTAAAATCAATGGCTCATTGCAAATGAAAGTGGCTTACAATATAACCAATAACTCTGATGTGGCTGATGACAAAGAAGCAACAGATACAGAGACTTCATTAACACTTGTTTACAGTTTTTAACTATACTAAAAGTATAATAATGGGTAAGCGTGCTTACCCATTTTTTTTACTTATAAAATGGTGTAGTATGCCGCGGCTATCTTTATTTTACTGGAAGGACACTTTGTGAAGTTAATTAAACTTTTTGCGGTACTGCTATTATTAGTATTCGCTTCGTCATCATTTGCGCAAGGAAGTAGTCAAGGTGTTGCACCTACAGAGCAGCAATTAGAGCAATTTCAGAAGCTACCAAAATCACAACAAAAAGCGCTTGCTGAAAAGTATGGAATTAGTTTAGACGCACTGGGTTTTTCGACAGATGGTGAATCATCCGATGATGAAGGTAGCAATAAAAATTCATCTTCTATATTACCTCGAGATTTAGATGAAAAAGATTCTGAGGAATTAACCGATGAAGAAAAATTCAAACCTAAAGAAGAAGAAATAAAGCCGTTTGGCTACGAACTTTTCTCTGGTGAGCCAACAACCTTTGCACCCTCTGAAAATGCATTAGTCCCAAGTACTTATATGGTGGGTCCTGGTGATACATTTACACTAAACTTGTATGGTAAAGAGTCCTTTAATGGAGAGGTTACAGTTGATAGAGAGGGCCGCCTTGTTATTGACAAACTTCAGCCTGTAAACGTTGCAGGTATGCAATACAACCAAGTCGTTGAGCTGATCCAACAAAAAGTTGAACAAGAAATGATTGGTGTTAGAGCATTTGTTTCAATGGGCGAAACCAGAACAATTAGAGTAATGGTTTTGGGTGAAGCATACAAACCTGGCGCTTATACCATTCCCTCACTTTCATCAATAACTCACGCGCTGTTTGTTAGTGGTGGGCTTTCTGATATAGGTTCGTTGCGTAATATTCAATTAAAGCGAGCTGGCAAAACAATTCAAACTCTGGATCTCTATGATCTATTAATTGAAGGCGACAGTTCTGATGATGTGATCTTAAAACCGGGTGATGTTGTTTTTATTCCGCCAGTTGGTAAGCAAGTAACAATCAGTGGCGAAGTTCGCCGTCCAGCTATTTTTGAACTACAGGGGTCAGAAAGTTTAGATGAAGTCATTGCTATGGCTGGCGGATTGACTGCCCAAGCTTACCCACAAAAAACCATCGTAGAACGTTACACAGGTAATAGTTCAAAAACGATTTTACAGCTTGATATAACTAAAAACTCTCAATATTCACCTAAAAATGGCGATACTATTAAAGTACCAGCATCGAGCGATGAGCTTGATAATGCAGTTACTTTAATCGGTGCAGTAACGTATCCAGGTAATTATTCTTGGAAAGAGGGGGATAAAGTTAGTCGACTTTTCACTTCAGTTAAAAGTGATTTATTACCTACTGCTGATTATGAATACGGATTGATTGTTAGAGAAGTTAATCAAAAAGGTGACATAGAAGTACACCAGTTTTCACCCTTAGAAGCCTCACAAAACAACGTAAAAAGTGACTTAGAGCTCAAAGCCAGAGATATAGTTGTAATTTTTAGCCGCTTTCAAACTAAAGATGATGAAGAGGCAGCCTTAAAAACACTCGCTATAACAAAAGAGCAATTAGAATTAAGAGAGCGAATGAAGCTCTGGGAACAATACGAAGAAAAGCAATTCTATGAATTTATAGACTTAGGTGGTGCGTTAGAAAAAGAGCTAGCAGAGCAGCTAGCAGCAGAAGAAAGTAAAAAAATCACTAACATTACTGACTTCCTAAATAGCAAAGAAGAAGAGCTTAAAGAAAGCGACTATGCTGTATTCAGTCGAGAAAAGCTATTACGTCCTATTATTGCAAAATTAAACCAGCAATCTAGCTACTCGAGCCAAGTTAAAATATTTGGTATTCGCGGGGAAGTTCGTTTTGACGGCGTTTACCCTCTTCCTATAAATGCGACCGTGAAAAAAGCAGTATTAGCAGCGGGCGGATTAAAAGAGTCAACATTCCTTGAAAAAGCTGAAATTACTCGTTATAGCAATGAGCACAAAAGCTTACTTGATCATGTAGAAGTAGACTTAAATGAAGCGCTTACAAGCAATGATAATGAAAAGTTTGCAATACAAAGTAAAGATTCAATTAGCATCTACCCGATACCAAATTGGCAAAAAGATTTACAAATTGAAATTGTAGGTGAGGTTAGATTCCCTGGTATATACAGTATCCGCAAAGGTGAAGACTTAACTAAAGTACTTGAGCGAGCCGGTGGTTTTACGGAGTTCTCATATCCTGAAGGTGCCATTTTTACTCGCGAGTCAATCCGATTCCAAGAGCAGCAGCAATTAAATAAACTATCTGAAGACTTAAGACGCGATATTGCAGCTAAAAGTTTTAACAGCTCAATAACCGACTCATCTTTGAGTTACAAAGATATGGATAGTTTGATTACAGATTTAGCAAAAGTTAAAGCAGTAGGCAGGCTTGTTATAGATTTACCTGCTATTGAACAAGGTCAGCAGCACTTACCGCTTCAAGACCAAGATGTGCTTTATATACCTACTAAAAGTAATAGCATTAGTGTAGTCGGAGAGGTTAACTTTTCTACATCCCATATTTTCAAGGCTGGATTATCACTTGATGATTATATAAACAGAAGTGGTGGCTTTAAACAGCGTGCAGACGAAGAGAGAATTTACATAATTAAAGCCAGTGGTTTAGTTACAATTCCTGATCAAGGGTCGTGGTTTGCGGCAAATAAAGCTGAAGAGTTGAGCCCTGGTGATACAATTGTAGTGCCACTAAATACCGAACATGTAGATAACTTAACATTATGGAGCACAGCAACTCAAATCCTTTACCAAATGGGTGTAGCGTTGGCTGCTATTAGCTCACTATAAACATGAAATATACTTTGAGAGACATTGGGTCTTCGTTATGATTTTTGAATTTATTATGCTTGCTTTTGCATTTGGCTTTTCGTATGCAGTGATATTTGCTATTACGCCTTTAGCCGTTAAGTTTGGGCTTGTCGATACCCCGTGCAATCGTAAGCAACATGACGGAGCCATACCACTTATTGGTGGGCTCTCAATATTTTTAGCTGTATTTATTTCTGTTTTAGCGTTTTACCCGTTAACTACAGAAGTTGTAAGTTACCTTATGTGTGCTGGCGCAATTGTCATTTTGGGTGTAGTAGATGATTATCGTCAATTAGGTGTGAAAATTCGCATATGTATTCAGGTCATTGTTGCGCTTGTTATGATATGGGGCAGTGATGTTTATATACATAACCTAGGCGATTTATTTTCATTTGGAGACGTGAACCTGAGCTGGTTTGGGATCATTTTTACTATTGTCAGCGTAATTGCCTGTATCAATGCATTTAACATGATAGATGGTATAGATGGCTTAGCTGGTTCGCTGAGTATACTAACTTTACTCTCGGTATTTGTGCTGATGCTGATGAGCGGAAATTATGCATTTGCATACTTACCGCTTATCATTGTTGCTACCGTTGCGCCCTATTTAGCATTTAATTTAGGGCTTAAAGGGCACAAAAACAAAAAAATATTCATGGGTGATGCAGGTTCAATGTTTATTGGGCTTAGCGTTATATGGTTCTTAATGGTGAGCACTCAAGCGAGTGAGCCCGCTTTTAGACCGGTGACCGCGTTGTGGATAATTGCGGTACCACTCATGGACATGATGGCTATTATTATTCGCCGAACACGAAAAGGGATGTCGCCTTTTCATGCAGACAGAGACCATTTACACCATATCTTTATGAGAGTAGGCTTTAGCCCACGTAGAGCGCTTAGCGTGATATTAACGTTTGCAATTGTGATGAGCTCAATCGGTATTTTTGGTGAGATTTTACAAGTTCCAGAATGGGTAATGTTAGCTCTATTTATAGTTGTTTTTGTGCTTTATGCATTAGCACTTCAACACTGTTGGAAAGTGGCAAGATTTTTACGCAGAAAAAACAATAAGCATTAAAGAGAGAATTATGAAAAAAAATAGTGGTTTTACAATGATGGAGTTATTAGTCGTCATCGTTATTTTAGGTTTGTTAATGTCGTTAGTTGCGCCTAAGTTTTTCTCAAAGTTAAGTTCTTCTGAACGTAAAATAGCGGCAGCACAAATGTCGTCATTTGAAACAGCTATTGATACGTACCGCTTAGATTTAGGGAAGTACCCAACCGAATTGTCTCAACTTCGTCAAGGCGACGAACCTCGTTGGGATGGCCCGTACTTACCAAAAGATGTACCACTTGACCCTTGGGGAAACCCATATGTTTATAAAACTCCGGGTTCTGAAGGTAACCCATATACCTTAAAGTCATACGGTAGTGATGGTAAAGAAGGTGGTACAGATAATAACGCGGATATCATTCACCTATAATGCAACTACATGACTTACTGCTAAATAAATTTAGCGTTGATGCGCAAGATCTCCAAAGAGCGATAAGTTACCAAGCTAAATACAGCGGTCGACTTGAACAAATTCTTGTAAACATGGGAAGCCTACCAGAGGATCAAGTTTCACAATTACTGAGTGAATATTTAGAGATCCCGCTATTTTCAAATGAGCAATATGCTAATTTTGAACCTGCTACTATTGAAAAGCCCGCACTTGATGTTTTTTTAGCACAAAGCTGGGTGCCACTGAGTAAGCAGGGTGAACATATAGAATTTGCCTGCAAAGATCCGCTTAACCAAGTGATGAACGAATGGTTAATTAAAAACAACCAAGAGTACACATTATTCATAGCTAATGAAGTTGATATTCAGTTACTTATTTCAAAGTATGAAGAACCAACCACAGATCTTCTAGACGACAATCCTCTCGATGAGGAAGAGCGTCTTAAAGAGCTGGCCACAGAAGCGCCAACGGTAAACTTACTCAACTCGCTAATTAGCCGGGCATTGCGTCAAGGTGCATCAGATATGCACTTAGAGCCTTATAAAGGGCGCTACAGAGCACGCTTTCGTGTTGACGGTGTGCTTCATGAAGCTGAAACAATATCAGCCAGAAAACAGCTACCTATAATCACACGGTTGAAAATTCTGTCGGGTATGGATATAGCCGAAAAGCGCCGCCCGCAAGACGGCAAAATAGAAATGAAAATTGCCAACCAAGAAATTGATATTCGTGTATCTGCTTTGCCACTTAATGATGGCGAATCAGTGGTAATGCGTTTTTTACGCAAAGAAAACGTTCGCTACGACATGTCAGTGCTGGGATTATCGAGTGATATAAACGAATTAATCTTGGATGATATAAAAACCACATCGGGAGTGGTGTTACTAACAGGCCCAACAGGCTCTGGTAAAACAACCACTCTCTATACGTTTTTAAATGCACTCAATAACGACGATGTAAAAATAATTACCTTAGAAGATCCTGTTGAATACCAATTACCAGGCATCAACCAAGTGCAAGTTAATAGCGATATAGGCTTTGACTTTTCAGCTGGTCTTCGCTCAGTGGTACGTCAAGATCCTGATGTAATTATGCTTGGTGAAATACGCGATAAAGAAACCGCACAAATAGCATTACAATCAGCGCTTACGGGGCATTTAGTGTTTAGTACCGTACACACTAACGATGCCGCAAGTGCTTATACGCGTTTACTGGATTTAGGTGTTGAGGAGTTTTTACTGAATGCGGCACTTGTTTCTATAGTTGCACAGCGTTTAGCTCGTAAAATATGTGACCATTGCGCTGAACCAGAGCCAAGCGCACAAGCACTGATTGAGAAATACGACCTAAGCAATTTTGCAAAACGCTTTAATTTACCAAGTATAGAGTTAAAACGTGGTGCAGGTTGTGAGCATTGTAGTCAAACAGGTTATAAAGGCCGGATGGCGGTAACCGAATACTTACGCTGCGACAGCGAAATAAAAGCGATGCCTAAAAACGCCGACTTTATCCCTAAAGCCAAGCTACACAACCAAAGCTTAAACAGGCGAACGCTCTTAGAAGATGGCTTATATAAAGCGGTACTAGGGCAAACAACCATAGCTGAAGTTATTAGGGTTGCAGGGTAATGCCACTCTTTAATTATAAAGCATACGATAGCTCAGGTGCAAAGTCAGACGGTCAAGTCGAAGCGCAGGATCAGCAAGACGCTATTACAAAACTAAAAGCACAAAAGCTACTTGTTTTTGAGATTAAAGAACAGCAAAAGCAGCATGCGCTAAGTTTAAGTTTTAATAATAAAATTTCACTCTCAGATCTTGAGTTTTTAACTGCAGAGCTAAGCTTATTATTAGCCACTGGCGTTAGAATTGACCGTGGGCTAGATATAATTAGGCGCACTAAAGCCAAGCCTGCACTAGCTAAAATGCTAGCCGATATAAGCAACAGCATAAAAAAGGGCAGCAATTTATCACAAGCATGCCGAGCGCACCCCGACGTATTTGATAATTTATATTGTAACTTAATTGAGCTTGGTGAAGCCTCAGGTAACTTAAGTGAAATATTTGCGGGCCTCGCAAAAGATCTAAAGTTTAAGCGCGAGCTACAACGTAAAATTATAGGCTCGTTAACTTACCCCTGCGTTATTTTATTTGTATGTGTGTTAAGTATATTTTTTATATTTAATTTTATTATTCCCAAAATGGCCGACATGTTTAGCCAACTAGAAACTATGCCATGGTACACCCAACTTATGCTTTCTATTAGCGATTGGATGAATCAATATCAAGGGCTGCTTGCTATTGGGGTTATTGGTATCGTACCAGCGATAATATGGGCGTCAAAAAAGCCCCGCTTTTTAAAATGGTGGCATAAATCGGCATTAAAGTTACCCGTAATCGCTAACGCGACAATTACTGTAGAACGAATTCGTTTTAATAGCGGCTTAAGTTTAATGTTAAAAGCGGGAGTGCCTATCGACCAAGCACTTGAGCTTTCTGCGGGTAACATAAAAAACCATGTTTTAAACCATGAAATGAACATAGCCCGAAAAAAAGTAAAGCGCGGTAGCCAATTAACACCAACGCTACAGCAAACTTCGTTATATCCGCCATTTTATATATCCTTATTAGAGGTGGGTGAAGAATCGGGCAATCTCGATATCGTATTTGAAGAAATAGCTAACCGCTCACGACAAGATTTTGAAACTTGGACCGACAACATGACCGCGCTCATAGAGCCGTTGATGATTTTATTTATGGGGGGCTTTGTAGGAGGCATTGTTGTGGTTATGCTTATGAGTATGATATCGCTAAACGATGTAGGTTTTTAAATGCACTCAATGAGTCTTAAGTTTAGTAAAGGGTTCACCCTAATTGAACTTATTATTGTATTAAGTATCGTAAGTTTACTGTTAAGTGTTGTAGCCCCTATATCGATTAAAGCGGTTGATAAAACAGAGGCTAAAACAGAGCTGTTAAACACCACAAAGTGGATTAAAAATATTGGCTTTCAAGCGTTTATAAAACAGCAGAGCTACTCGTTAGAGCTGTATGGCAATACATTAAACTTGTATAAAATACCCAGTAACGAGCTCGTTAAAACAAAAGAGTTGGCGTCGCTTAACTTTACTCAGCAAAGAGTTGATTTTAACGCCAACGGATTTGTCACCCCAGCACAAATAAGTGGTCATTTTAGAGGGGAACCCCTTACTATTTCATTAGAGCCTAATAGTGAAAAACAATAACCAAAGCGGATTTACATTAATAGAATTACTGGTTGCCACTATCATATTATTTATGGCAATGGGCGCCGTATCGCTTATTTATCGTGGAGCGTTCATATCTAGCGAAAAAGCCAGCAACCACGTTAATATAGTCGCGAATGTTCCCGCACTGCTGAGCCAAATAAAGCAACAAGTACAAAGTGCCCCCCCGCAGCAAACACAATTAAGCGGTCAAGGCACTGCATGGCAAAGCACCTACACTTGGCAAGCCAATGTGCAACAAAGCAAAAAAGTGACCGATGAAGCTATGGCGTTGGAATTTGGCGAAAACGCCGCATCAAAAACCCAATTTAAACTTTGGCAAGTCACTCTAACCCTAAATAGCCATGGTATAGTAAAAAATTATACCTTTAACGAAGTGAGCTGGCATGATGCGTAAACAGCAAGGCTTTACGCTTATTGAGCTGCTAATATCGGTTACTTTGCTTTCGATGCTTATGTTTACCGGTAACTACGTGTATATGCAATTAGCATCGCGATGGAACAAAGAACTGGGTAGTTTTGAGCAAAACGTGGCGAAAACTAAAGCGGTGTATTTATTGCAAGCAACGCTTGATGGCGTTGAGCCTTATTTAATTAAAAATAACAAAGGTCGCCCAGAAATGTTTTTTGTAGGTGACGATAAAAGCTTATTAGCCATCACCAAGCGGGGGCTAATTAATAATCAATACCCCGAGATATTTCGCTTAACTGCAGTGCAAAACAAAAATGATAAGTATGACCTAGTTTATCAAGCGGTATCCGGCAGTGAGCTATTACTTATTAATTCAGAGCAAAATATAGAGTTTACTCAGCAAAAAACGTTACTGACTAATTTAGACGAGGTGAACATAAGTTACTTTGGTTGGAGAAATCTTGATCAAATGGCACTGCAAACATCTGGTGCTGAACCTGTGTGGCAGAGCAAATATTCAGGACTAGACCAACAACTCACGCCACAAAAAATAAAAGTAACATTGCTTAAAAATCAACAGCCTTTAATTTTTTATAGCCAATTAGATACAAAGTCAAACACATGGTATGGCAACTATATACAAACAGGTGACTTTTAATGCAGCGTGGTATTGCCCTAGTACAGGTATTGCTAATTGTGGCTGTGCTTTCAATTCTTGCTTTATACTTTACTCAATCGGCGCGTCAGCAAGTACATAATGCCACGCTTATGGTCGATAAAGCACAAGCCTATATTGAGCTGAAAAATGCACAGGCCAATATACTGTATGCGTTACTCACTGAGCAAAAAGATCCAGAGCAAACTCAAAACTCACAAAACCAAACATTGATTAATAAATGGAACTTTCACGGTGAAGAGTTTAGTTATAACCCGCAAGTGAGCGTAGCAATACAAGACTTGCGTGGCTTACTTAACTTACATTACCCTAACAAACAACGCTTAACCCAGCTATTGACCTACAGCGGTCTAAATGATTATGATGCGCAGTTAATGTCGCGGCAAATTATACAGTGGCAGCAGTTGGATGGGCGCACCGACTCCCTGCCTAATAACATAACAGCGCGTCATGCTGCCATACACGACATAGCAGAGCTAATACATTTAGGGCTAGCACCAGCACAATTAAATGCTTTACGGGCAAATACAACGCAGTATAAAAAAGGGGCGTTTAACCCCATGACGGCGCCAAATTCGCTGTTAAATGCGTTATTAGCAAAAGATGTAGCAAGCCATGTTATTATGCTGCGCAGTGCAAAACAACTCACCGTACGAGAGTTTTCACAAGTTACAGGCTTTAACGAAAGCGACGATATTATTTTATATCCGTCTAATTTATTTAAAGTAACGTTAAATGCACAAGTGGGCGAAGCACGCATACAAAAAGAAATTTATTATCATTTGCAACCAACAGGCAACCCTGTAGTTAACATAGTGGCAGTTAAGGCGCAGTAGAGTATTTAATGATCAAAACTAAACTCACAATATGGATAAAAAAATGGCTTTGCAATAATGTAGTTTACTACAGCGATAAGCCGTATAACTTAGTGTTAAATGCTCAGCAGCAATTTACCTTACAGCTAACTGAAGGGGAGCAAAAAAATACTCCTTTACTGCAAATTGTAGGGCGTAAGCATTACATAGAGCACAGTGAGCAATATCCAGTCACAAATAAAAAAGAACTGGCAAGCATAATAAAAATGAACAACCAAAGTGCTGATAACGAGCTGCATAGTCACAATGCTTATATTATTAACAGCCAAGGGAGCGACCAAAGTAAAGTAACCTACTGGCGGTTTTTACCTCTACCCGCTGCGTGGTTAAACTTGCCAGAAACCCTATTACTTAGTAATACTCTAACGGCAGATCAAGTTATAAGTGCACGTGCTTTTGCCGCCATGTATGTAACAAAACATCAGCAAAGCGTATATTCAGCATTGGCAAGCCCACTAATTAATAGCCCAGAGCGTTTTGCTAGTATGTTTGGCGTGCCTTGCAAGCGAATTATAAATATTGAAGAGCCGACCCATTACGCACAAGCGTTAATTGCCGGGCTTAAACAACAATCTATAAAGCAGCTCGTTACTTTTTTTACCCCGCCAACGTCAGTAATTAATAAAGCATTAATTAAAAAAACGAGCCTAATTGTTGTTGCTTTATGCGCGCTGTATGGTGGTTTAACCAGTGCTTATTTAGGGTATAAAACTCATAAGGTACAAACACAGTTAGCGCAAAACAAAAGCAGCGTAAATCAAGCGTTAAACACCCTAGAACAATTTGAAGCCACTAACGAGCAATTGAACGTACTACAAGGTTTTACGCAAAACCAACGACTAGCCAGCTCGTTATTTTTTGTATTACAACAATTGGTGACCAGTGCAGAGCTCACTAATATACGTTTTGAAGATAACCGTTATATTATTCGCGGAACTGCAAATAAGGCTACCGATGCTTTGCAAATTATAATCAATAACCCACGAACTAATAACGCTAAATTTGACTACCCCTCACGTAAAGAGCGCCGCGGCGAAAGCTTTGTAATTAGCTTTACCTTAAATACTTTGCAAGATCAAAGTATCCCCCAAATGCCTAACACAAAAAGCGAGGCTAAATAATCATGTTTGATTTAAAGCAGCCAAAACATCAGTTAGCTTTAGGGGCGCTTGTTATATTAATAGCGCTGAAGTTTTTAATTGTGCCGTTATTCGACTGGCAAAATAGCCAATTAGCGCAATTAGCTAACTTACAAAAACGGGCGGTTAAATCGCAAAATGTGATTATTAACCAAAGCCAAATTAACCAAGCTCAGCAAACTATTAATGCTCAGCTAAAGGCTGTTAATAGCCTATTTGTTGACTACCAACGCGAAAGCGAATTTAAGTTAGCCATGCAGCAACAAATAGAGCAAATCATTGCCAATAATCAGCTGCAAATTAACACCAGTAGTTGGTTACCCAGTATAACTGTTGCCAACAACCAGTTAATACGCCACCAGTTACGGTTAAACTTAAAAGGTAAAATGCGCGACTTTATTAACTTAATTATATTGCTTGAAAGCAAAACGCCTAAAGTTGAGCTTAAAAGCCTAAATATAAATTTAAAAGGCCAAAATAATGAAAGTTTAGGTAGAGTAGAAGGGACCGTTGAGTTGGCTTTTTACATGCACCAAGCACCGAATACAGGGGAAGCGCAATGAACAAACTAATGTTAGCTGTAATTGCCCTGATGTTACTTGTACTTATTAGCGACTTTACCAGCCGTTTTGTACAAGGTGAACCACAAGCAAACAATAGCTTTAATTCGCAAACTAATAACGTACAGCCCTTGCCCTTGCTTTCACAACATGCAAAGCAGCAGTTAACTGGTTTATTTAGTAACTACGATAAGGTTGAACCCGCCACAGAAACAGAACAAGGGCTAAATGCCGCTAAGCAAGCTGCACAAACTGGCGAGCTGCTTAGTGTGTTTGCAGGTGATTTAGAGTTAAAGTTAAAAGCAGTGATTTATACAACCACACCCTATGCCCTTATTGAACAAACTAATATAAACACTCAGCAAACGCAGTTGGTAAAATATACTAGCTCGCAAAGCGTAGCAGGGTACACCCTTACTATAATGTCAAACACGCAAGTTGCATTGAGCAAAAATAAGCAGCAAATTACCTTGGTAATGTACCAACGTGGTTAACTACGCGACTATTAAACGGCACGGAAACACTATGAAACACAGTAAAACACTTATTTTAGGCTTATTGGCAAGTGGCGTATTGGCCGGTTGTAGCACCACTCATAATGGTTTGTCGCCAGCGCCTTCGTATTTACAAAAAAATACTACTGTAAGCGTAAAAGCAAACAAAGAGCCGCAATCAACAAATCCAGACAACAACAAAACCGCGGCACAGCACGGCATAACGTACTTAGAACCATTGACAAATAATAAAACCAGCCAAAGCGAGCAGGCAAATTTAGCTGATAAGTTTAGTAATTCCGAACGTGTAAAGCTTACCGCTGATAGTTTATTAGTAAAAGACTACCTACATTACGTATTTGGTGAGCTACTTAATGTAAATTACATTTTAGGCGAGCAACTTAATAACTCAAAAGATCGGGTAACCCTGAACCTGCAAGACGAGCTCACCAAACGTAAGCTATTTACGCTAAGTGAGCAAATGCTGCGAGAGCGTAATATATTAATACGTTACCAAGACGGTATTTATTACATTCATAAAAGTGATGACGGCGTATCAAGTAATTTGGTTTATGGTTATGGCGCCAACCCTGAAGATGTACCCAATACTTCGAATGAAATAGTTCAGCTTGCTCCTTTTAAAGCCGGGATGCAAACCTCATTAGCGAATACTATAAAGCAATTAACTAAAGTTGATGCACGACCTATGTTCGATCAACAGGCAATTATGTTTAAAGGTAAACGCAGTGATATAATAAAAGCCCTTGAATTTATGCAATTAGTTGATCGCCCATTATTTAGAAATCGCTCTATTGGCATGTATAAATCTACTTTTATCCCGGTTGAGGAGCTTAGCAAACAGTTACAAGATTTGATGAAGCAAGAGGGCATATCGGTCAGTATTAATGCATCAAGTGAGCAGGCTATATCTATTGTACCTATAGAGCGTACTAATACAATGGTATTTTTTACTAACGATAAACGTTTCATACAGCGTACACTTTATTGGGCTAAACAACTTGACCAACCAGCAGATGGTAATCAAGAGCAATATTTTGTATTTAATCCGGAGTTTTCAAGAGCAACCGATCTGGGTGAAAGCTTACAAATGCTGTTAGGTGGCGGGGCTTCACAAGCGTTAAGTAGCAGCACCTCTGCTACAAGCCAAAATAACCAAGCCAATAGTAATAATTCAAACAAAATTAAGCGTAATATATCGGTAAATGCCGATGGTATGAAAATGGTGGTTGACGAGCGCTCAAACGCCTTAATTTTTTACACCACGGGTGATGATTATCGTAATTTGCTACCCATGATCAAGCGCCTTGATATTATGCCCAAGCAAATAGTGCTCGAAATGATGATAGCGGAGGTCACGCTTACCGATGAATTTAAGCAAGGTGTTGAGTTTGCCCTTACCAATCAAGGAGCTAGTAAGCAGGGCGGATTCAATCTTGAAAATGGCGGCTCTGGGCTTTCTTATGTGTTAAGTGGTACAGCAGGTAAATTGGAGTTTAATTTATTACAAAAAGATACCTACGTGAATGTGCTCTCGCGCCCAAGTTTAGCTGTACGCGATGGCGTACAAGCAAGTATTACTGTGGGTAACCGCATTCCTATTGTGGGCGATATTATTACTGATCCTGTTAATGGCTCACGCACCTCGGTAGAGTACTTAGAAACTGGCATAGACTTACAAGTTACCCCCACTGTAAATGCCCAAGGGGTGGTACTAATGGAAATAACCCAAAAAATAAGTAATCAAGCTAATAGCAGTGGTGCTGAGGGTAACCCGATTATTTTTGAGCGCTCATTACAAACGGAAGTGATAGCCGGTAATGGTCAAACTATAATGTTAGGCGGGCTTATAAGCGAAAATAGCTCGTTGACTGACCGCCGAGTCCCGTTTTTTTCAAGTATACCAATATTTGGTCGTTTATTTGACGGCACCGATAATAATACTAATAAAACAGAGCTCGTTGTGTTAGTAACTCCACGTATTGTTGACTCTACCGCTGAATGGGAAAGTATATACAGTGAATTTAAGCAAGGCATGAGCGAGCTAAAACTGTCGGATGTTGAGGAGAAGTGACACGCCGTGAAGGGTGAGGTGTGAAGTGGTTTTTACTCTTAACCCTTTGCGCTTTACCCTTCAGTGTGAAGTGTAAAGAGGGAGGTGTGAAGTGTGGTGTTTTACCCTTCACTCTTTGCGCTTCAGGCTTTACTTTCGAGTGTGAGGTGTAAGATGTGGTTTTTACTCTTAACCCTTTTCGCTTCACGCTTTACTTTTCAGTGTTTCACCCTTAACCCTTTACTCATCCCTCTTCACCATTAACAACCAAACTAAAGCTTTTACTCTAATTTATGTAAAAAAAGCGTAAATAATTATGAAAAACAATCCTTTAGTATTATTGTTTTTTTTATGGTTGTTATTAAACTGCAGCGCATAGTTTAATGTTTGTATATCCATGTACCTATAATTGTAAGTATATGTTATATAATAAATAGTTGATTTTATATCTACTGTGTTAATTGTTAACCTGCTGATTTTAAAGGTGTTAAAAACCTTGCTGGCAGTGTCATAAAGCGGTAACATAAATGCATTAGTTTTAAATAGGTTAATTGCTTGACAATAAACTAACAATGTTTAGACTAACTCTTGGTATGACTAGTAGTCACTTAGGTGACGGCCTATGGTGCATGGTCAGCCAATATACTTTTATAGGGAACAATGAAAGTTCCTGTTTCATGAAACTCGGAGAATAAAAAATGTTTAAAAAAACTTTATTAGCGCTAGCGCTAACTAGTGTTGCTGGTGTTGCTAACGCAGGTGCTATCAGTGTTTCTGCAGTAAACAATATCTCAATTGAAGGTAATGCTACTACTGCAAACGCAGGTAAAGTATCTGCAGCTGACTTAGGTACTATTACTTTAAACCCAGCTAGCGATTACATTACAAATGACTTGTTAGTTGTTACTGTTGCCGGTGCTAAATTTGATACAACTTCAACACCTACAGCTGTTTCTACGCAAGGTACTAATCCAGCTGTATTTGATTTCGTAGATTTCTCAGATAGCAATACGGCTCGTTTCCGTGTATCACAAAATGACCACGCTAAGGCTGATGATATAACAATTGCTGGTTTTGACCTTCTTTCAGGTACTCCATCAGACAAGCAAAAAGTTACTTTTGCTTCAAAAGCAATTTCAGTTAACCCTTTAATTGGTAACTACGACACTTCTAAAGCTGTTGAAGTAGCTCAATATGTTAACCAAGTAAAATATACTGTTACTAAGCTTGACGGTGTAGTTGCTACTGGTAAAGGTCGCGCGGAATTTTCTTCAGGCCTTAACGATACTCTTACTCTAGCTGCAACAAATGACTCAACTGCAGTAGACGCACTTACTCTTACTAAAGAAGAGCATGTAATTAAAGGTAACTTCTCTTACCTTGCGGATTACGATCTAGCTGCTAATGGTGGTGATGCTGATGGTGTTGTTGAAGCTGCTGAACTTGCAAATGCTTTAACTACAACTGGTTTCGGCTCTCCTGTACTTTCAGTTGATGCTGGCCTAACTACATTAACTATTAAGGATGCTACATTACCTGCAGCAACTTCTACAGTTCAGTTCAATGTTGTTGGTCAAACAAACGGTGGATCAGTAATTACAGCTCCTCAGTCGTTTACAGTTGATTCATCAGTTGCAGATGCTACAACTACAATTACCCTTGCTACAGCTTCTGCTGGTTCTTGGACTTTAGACGGTTCTACAGATGACATCGAACTTATGCCTTTCGGTTCACAATACGCACAGTCTATCACTGTTGCTAACCGTGGTTCTGTTGAAGGTGCTATCACTGTAACGCTTAAAGCTGGTGGCATGACTTACTCTAAAGAGCTTGCTCAAGCTGCAACTGCTAACTCAGTAACAGACATCAGCGCTGAAGTTGCTGCTTTTGCTGCTGAATCAGGTGTTAAAGGTAACGCACACGTAAACGTAGTTGTTAACGCTCCATCAGGTAACATTGGTGTTAAAGGTGTTTACTACCACAAAGCTTCACAAGATCGCGTATTAACTTACTAATATCGATTTAGCAAAAGCTAATTAATAAAAAGCGAGCTTAGGCTCGCTTTTTTTATGTTTAATTTTAAATATTTAGTCTAACACTAAACTTTTAATTAATATTCACCATTCACCATTCACCATTCACCATTCACAATTCACAATTAACAATAAACAATAAAAAATAAAAAATTAAAAAATCAAAATAAAAATAAAAAAAT
>NZ_PNDJ01000096.1:0-6440 GCF_005887255.1 Pseudoalteromonas sp. S1609
AACTAGGGCATACCGAAGCATCAATGCCAAAAAGGCGCAGCCCGAAGGGTTCTGCCTAGGAGCGATTTACTCTTTGTTGCTCGGTTTTTACTTAGCCCACTAGGTTACAAACCTCGCGCCGCGATTAAACCGCTCCTAGTTTGAACAAATTTTAATCCACAAAGGTCAACAGACCCTTGTCACTGACTATTTTTCAAAATCTATAAACTTGTACTAAGCTAATAATAATATTCCTTTTTAAAACGTTAAATTATGAAAAAATTATTACTTAGCTCATTCCTACTTTGCTCAACTTCATCACTTGCGGCAACTTCGGCAACAGTAACTGTTGTTTCTGATTATTTATTCAATGGTGTTAGCCAAACTCAAGAGGACCCAGCCCTACAGGCTAGTTTTGACTGGGCTGGAGACACTGGTTTTTATGCTGGTGTTTGGGGTTCAAATGTCGACTTTGGAGAAGGTACAGACATAGAAGCAGACGGTTATTTAGGTTATTTTACTAGCCTAAACGATTCTATAAACCTTGACGTAGGCATAGCTCAATACACCTACCATGGCGAGGACTTTAGCTCAGACTATAACTATGCTGAAGCGTACGCTAAGTTCAATTATGGTAATACTAATCTAAACTTCTGGCATGCATGGGATTACTTTGGTACGGGTGCTGGCCACAGCATTGTAATGATCACGCACAACTTTCCCATTAATGATGCTTTTTCGATTGATATAGGTGCCGACTACTCACTCAGCCATGATGACGACAAATGGCAGTGGGAAGCTGATGATGATAACTATATTCATTGGCGTGTTGGTGCTAATTACACTATCAACGACTGGAACTTATCGGCCAGCTATGAAGACACAGACTTAGACACCTATGGTGACTCGACTATACTTCTTTCAGTATCAAGAACATTTAACTTTTAAGGTTACGCTATGAAAACATTATTACTATTAATATTATTAGGTTTTTCAAACTTAGTCTGTGCCGATACCGTTTACTTAACGTCATTAGCTTGGCCGCCTTATGCTGATAAATCACTCGATCAACAAGGTGCATCTGTTGCTGTAGCAAAAGCCGCATTTAAAGCTGAAGGGCACGAGCTTGTTGTAGACTTTTTCCCATGGTCTCGCGCAGTTAATTCTGCAGCTCAAGCAAATTCAAAGTATGTTGGTTATTTTCCTGAGTATATGCATGACACGTCTGATTTTGTATTTTCAAATCCAACAGGTACAGGTCCACTTGGGTTAGTACAAAACAATGTAAAACCTATCACTTTCTCTACTACCAGTGATTTAGCTGGTAAGCGTATAGGTGTGGTGCAAGATTATGTAAATACTAAAGAGCTTGACGATATGATTGCCGCGGGTTCGATAAAGGGTGATGCAGTCCCCTCCGATGTACTAAATATCAAAAAAGTTGCAGCTGGTAGAATTGATGCAGCAGTTATTGATGCCAATGTGCTTAATTATTTACTAAGTACTGATAAATCACTGGCAAGCATGAAAAGTAAAGTATCAATGAATGAAACATTACTTGAAGATAAAAGCCTTTATATTGCATTTAGAAACGATGCCGAAGGAAAAAAATGGCAACAAATCTACAACTCAGGGTTAGAGAAGATAGATGTTAATGCAATAATGTCAAACTACTTAAAGTAAGGACATCCTTTGACCCGTTCAATTTTATTTAGGCTTGTAGTTACCACGTTGAGCGCTATGATATTGGTGCTGTTGTGCTTTGGAATTTATGATTATACCACCCAAAGTAAGCAACTAAAGCAAAAACTTGATACTGAGATTAGCCTAGCTAAGGAACGTATTGGTTTATCGTTACCCAATGCAATGTGGAACTTTCAAGACGAGCTCGCAAATAAGTTAATAAAAGCTGAAGTAGCTTCTGATAATATTTCTAAAATAACAATTTATGATACTAATGAGCAAGTTTTTGCAGAAACAGACGGTGTAAAAACACAGTCTGTTATACAAAGTGAACTTATTTATGATGATTCAGGTACCCCTAATAAAGTCGGCTCAGTGAGTCTTTACGTTGAATACAGTCATATTGATAAAGTATTAACTGAATTGGCGATATTTTTAGTCATTGAGATGCTGTTGCTTGCCAGTATTTTGGGAGCTGTTTTAGTTTATATTTTTAAAAAACTAGTTGCGCAGCCTCTATCTGAGGTAGCAGAAAAAATGGCAATGATAGCCAGTGGTGATGGCGACCTAACACAAGAAATCGTTGTTAGACGCGATGACGAAATAGGTCAACTGGCAGCCTCTTTTAATAAGTTTGAGCATAAAATTGCAGCGCTTATAAATGGTTTTAAATTGTCGGTAGATGATTCGCTTAGTGTTGCAGGTAATATCTCATCACTAAGCGCAGAAGGCGTGCACTATTTATCCACACAACAGGTAGAAACAGACCAAATAGCGACAGCTATTACACAAATGGCTTCCTCTGCAACCGAAATAGAAAATAATGCAAAGCATACTTTGAACTCTGCAGAAACTGCAAATATTGATGCACAAAAAGTTCATGAAGCTTTTTTAAACTCTATTAACTCTATTGAAAGTTTAGTCGGTCAACTTGATGAATCATCTAGAGTAATAGGTACTTTAGAAGAATCTGTTCAGGATATTGTATCAGTACTTGACGTTATTCAGGCTATCGCAGAACAAACAAACCTACTGGCATTAAACGCCGCTATTGAAGCAGCTCGAGCAGGTGAGCAAGGGCGAGGGTTTGCCGTAGTTGCTGATGAAGTACGTTCTTTGGCAAGTAGAACACAAAAAAGCACAGCGGAGATCCATACTACCATTGAAAATTTGCAAAAAGGCTCTCAATCTGCAGTAAATGTCATGCAACTTAGTAAAAATATGAGTCAAGACAGTATGAGTGCCGCAACTGCAGCGAGCGAGCTGATTGCAAATATTTCTGACGCAATTGGATCAATTACCCAAATGTCGAGCCATATTTCAAGTGCAGTTACCGAGCAAAGCACCGTTGCTGAGGACTTAAGTAAAAATATTAATGAAGTGGTATCGGCTGGACAAAGTAGTATGGCTAAAATTGAACAAGTTCAAACTTACTCTCGGGATATGCAAGAGCTAGCGGCACAATTAAAAGATTCTGCCCGTGTTTTTAAAACGTAACCTAAAACTGAGACAAGTAGACTGTTGAAAGTTGTATTTATTCAAGATCTAGTGACATTTAAAGGTTAAGTTTACAGCTGCATGTTTGATCTTGAGGTAAGATTGAGTCTATGTAGTGTGGTTGGCCATAAATAGACGCAGCAGTTATTGATGCTAATGCATTAAAGTACTTACTGAGCACAGATAAACCCCTTACCAGCATTGCAAGTAAAGTTGCGATGAACGCAAATTTACTTGAAGAGAAAAAACTATATATTGCGTTTAGAAACGATGCAGAAGGACAAAAATGGCAACAAATTTATAATAAAGGTTTAGCCAAAATAAACGTCAATCAAATAATGACAAACTACTCTAATTAAGCGTATATGTCGTAATAGCTTTATTAAAGCAACCTTAAGATTAGCACATTTGCCAATACCTTAAGGTTGCTCACTATGAATAACACTTAAGGTAGGCAATAATTGATTTTAATAAATTTGGTGTTATTACTCAGAAGTTTGTTCTCTACCAAGTAATGCCATAGCAGCTGCTTTCATGCCTTTATTCTCATAAAGCACTTTGTATATTTGCTCAGTGATTGGCATTTCAACGCCCGCACGCTGCGCAAGTAAATACACTTCTTTGGTATTTCTGAAGCCTTCAACTACTTGGCCGATTGATGCAATCGCATCATCAACACTTTCACCTTGACCTAAGGCTAAACCAAAACGGCGGTTGCGCGACTGATTATCGGTACAGGTTAGAATTAAATCGCCTAAACCAGCCATCCCCATAAAGGTCTCTGGTTTTGCACCTAGGGCACAACCCAAACGCGATAACTCTGCTAAACCACGAGTAATAAGCGCGGTACGTGCATTTGCACCAAAGCCTACACCATCAGAAATCCCTGCACCAATAGCAATCACGTTTTTAACCGCACCACCAAGCTGTATGCCAATAAAGTCGTCATTGTTGTACACTCTAAACGATCGACCGCAATGTAATAAATCGGCAATTTGTTTCGCAAATGCTGATGACGTTGATGACACCGAAATAGCGGTTGGTGAGCCCTTAGCCATTTCTTTGGCAAAAGTTGGCCCCGAAAGCACCGCTAATGGTACTTCTTCACCGAGTTCTTGCACTGCCACTTCTTGCAATAAACGCCCAGTATCTGGCTCAAGCCCTTTAGTAGCCCACGCTATTTTTGCATCAGAGCGCAAAGCCGGTTTAATTTGCTTTAGCGTGTCAGCAAACGCATGACTTGGCACAACAACTAAAACAATATCGCTAGCTGCTGTTGCATGCTGTAAATCGGCTTCAAGAGTTAAGGTGTCAGGAAAAGGAATATCAGGTAAGTAACGTTGATTTTTTCGCTCAGCTGCAAGCGTCGCAACGTCTTGGCTATTGCGCCCCCATAAAGTCACTTTGTGACCATTTCGGGCTAAACAAATAGCAAGGGCGGTGCCATATGACCCCGCCCCTAAAACAGTAACAGCTGATGTTGCTGTATTCATAAATTATGCGTCTGCTGAAGCCTGCTCAGCTTGCGCTGTGCGTTGCTGCATGTACTGTGCAAATAATGCGTCAAAGTTAACTGGCGCAAGATTAAGTTGTGGAAACGTACCACGGTTTACTAAGTTCGATACCGCTTCACGTGCATATGGGAATAACACGTTAGGACAGAATGCACCTAACATGTGTGCTAATTGCATCTCTTCAACTTCAGCAATAGTAAAAATACCTGCTTGTTGAATTTCACACAAAAACGCAGTTTCTTCACCGATAGATGCTGTTACAGTTAACGCTAAAACAACTTCGTAAACACCTTCATCAAGCTTATTAGAGCGTGTATCTAAATCTAATTTTACTTCTGGAGCCCACTCTTTTTGAAAAATAGCTGGTGAATTTGGCGTTTCAAACGACACATCTTTAGTGTAAATACGTTGAATAGTAAACTGTGCGCCTGCATCAGCTTCTGCTGCTGCGTTTTGATTTTGTTCGTTCATTGTTATTCCTAACCTGTTATTTATTATAATTAATTAAATTAAGCACTCAGCTTAGCGTCAAGGTGACCTTTTGCTTCTAGTGCCATCATGTCGTCACAGCCACCGATGTGTTCATCGTTAATAAAAATTTGTGGAACCGTGCTTGCGCCACCGGCTTTGGCGATCATTTCATCGCGAAGCTCTGGCTGAACGCCAATATCAATGTTTGTGTATTCTACACCTTTACTGTCTAACAGCGCTAATGCGCGATGACAAAAAGGACAATATCCTTTGGTGTATAAAACAACGTTACTCATAATTAATCCTTAATCGGTTTAGCTAAGAGGTATTAGCGACCGCTTGTTGTTGGCAGACTTGCTGATTGCCACGCCCCCATACCGCCAGATAAAACATAAACCTGTTCATAACCTGCTTTATGCATTGCGGTTGCAACGCCTGAAGCAGTCATGCCTGCAGCACATACCACTATAATGGGTTTGCTCTTATACTTTTCAAGGGTTGAGAAATCAGATTCTTTGGCTTTTTCAGGGTTTAAATGCACAGCACCGGCAATATGGCCTGTTTTAAACTCTTTTTGCCCACGCATATCAACAACCTGACCGTCTTCGCGGTTAATAAGTAACGTTAACTGCTGAGGATTGATCTGACGAATTGCTGAAAATTTACTTTTTATTGCGCCACTAACAATAAGAAACGCAATCGCAACCCAAGCTAGGCTTAGAATTGGATGATTTGAGACAAATTCAATATATTGATCCATTCGACTTCCACTATAAAGTTACATGCTAAAACAGGGTGTTTTAGATATTTAATTCATATTTATTGAACTTACACAATGAGCAGTCACTCACCTGTAATTCAATTTAGAGCACTGTTAGGCTACTCTGAATTTTACCTACACATAGGCTTAGCTTACCCTACAAGCCTATTCAATACTTGAATAAAATAGGGATTAGCCGCGCAAGTATACCCAAATCAGCTAAAAATGCGAGTTTAAGCACGCTTGTAAGCCACAATGTAGTGCTCTTTTAACTAAAAAATAACCCACCCCTTCAAAGTATACAATTGAGAGAGTGAGCTCATTGAAAATTTTTAATATCTTCTTTTCATTGCTGATCCTAGCTATAAAACACGGTATGCTTAAGCTTGGCATGTTGGCATTAATGTTAGCGTGTATTTTAGCAACGCTAGGGTCTGTTGATCTTTCAAGGTTAAATTTGCAGCAGTCTGTTTGGTATTTAGGTAAGGCAGAGCCTATGTGGTGTGGTTATTCGCCATAAATAGGCGAGTCGGCTG
>NZ_PNDJ01000097.1:0-333 GCF_005887255.1 Pseudoalteromonas sp. S1609
GACTGACAGGGCGTGGCTTTATGGTTTGGAACGCGGGTTTCGGGCTACGAGCTAGGTTTTAGCAAAAGCTCGTTGCTCGTCACTCGAAGCCCGCTGCATTTACCACCGTAGGCGTTAAGCTTGCTGACGCGAAAACTACCGCTTTTAAATTACGTTACTTTCACGCATTATTCACCTCAAAAAATGAGGCGAATAGCATGCTTAATTTCCTCATTGTATTAATTGGTATGTGGAAAGAGTAGAAACCAGTTATAGCTGTGATAATTTTAACGGCCAATTTATGTTTCGGGCAAAAAGCGACTGGCAACGAACTCATCCGCGGCCGTCTGCGCG
>NZ_PNDJ01000098.1:0-15368 GCF_005887255.1 Pseudoalteromonas sp. S1609
TAATTGTGGTTTTTTTGTGCCTAAATTTTTAACAACCTATGGAATTGTTCGTTTTGAAAAGCGTACTTGACTTAGGCTATTAAATTAAACAAATTGTATGGTGTTACAACTTAGTGCATTATAAATGGTACTTTAAACCAGCTTAGGTTTAACCATGGCAAAGCTAATATTACTACTGTGTTTTTTAGGTGTCTGCACTGTCAGCATGGCAAATGAAGTGACGGTTTTTAAATGCACCATTAAAGGGGTGCCGACTTTCAGTCAAACTCCATGCGCTAAAGACGCTAAAGTGATCACGCTTAAAAACGTCAACATTATGCAAACCAATGCATTGCAATCTGAAAACGCCCTAGTTATCGATACCTCAGTTGATGACTACCTTGAGGTGCAACAAATAGAGCGCGATATTGTGCAGCTTGAGCTTAAAATAAAGCAATACCAACAAGAATACGCACAAAAGAAACAGCAAGTCGGTTACATGACCCAAGATAAAGCAAATCGTTTAGGCGCTAATTCGATTGCAGATGCAATTGCAACAGAAACTGCGGTACTTAAACAAAGGTTTGAGCCGCAAATAAAACAAGCACAACAACAAATAGCGGCACTCACTCAAAAAAAGCAACAGCTTAATCAGCAGCCTTAATTACCTTTTTCACCGTAGCAATAAACGCTTGTATCTCTGACGCGGTATTGTATATGTGCGGTGAAATACGAATACCGAGTTTGCGCACATCCACACTTATGTTTGCTGTCTCCAATGCCGCTAATACGGTTTGTTGATGCTCTGCAAAATCTAGAATAGCGGTACCACTGCACTGATCTTTATCGTTTGGCGATACTAAAAAAGCAGTCAGCTGCTGCTGAAGTAACGTTAACAACGCTAAGTTATGCGCTCTCACTTTATCCACACCAAACTGGGCAATATATTCAATGCTATTAGCAGCAATAACATAAGGGAGTATAGAAGGCGTCCCACCCCAAAACCTAAGTGTTTGAGCGTTATATTGAAAATGCGTAATATCAAACTCGAATGGATTTTGATGTGAAAACCAACCAACATCTTTTGGTTCACATTGCGTTATTTGCTGTGGATTTACCCATAAATAGGCCGCACCTGGCCCCCCGCATAACCACTTCACACTTGAGCCAATCATAAAATCGGCATTTAGCGCCGTTAGATCGACAGGAATAACCCCTGCCGATTGCGCCACATCAATTATTGAGAGTGTATTCGTGACTTTACTAAGCGCCACAATATCGTTCAGAGGTGCTTGTATACCCGTATTAGAATAAACATGACTAACAAAAACTCCATCAATCTCTGAGGTTAAATATCGCCGCCATACCTGTCTGTCACTTAAATCTTCATGCTCGGGGATGTAACGTATTGTTGCACATGCAGGGAGTGCTTTTTGCATTACAAACCCCATACTTGGAAAGTCGGCCTGCGCCATTAATACCGTGCACTGTGGTTTATTAAATACGGGGTGCGACATAAGCAATTTAGTTAAACCATTAGATAAGTTAACCTGAGGACAAAACTGCTCACTTGGCGCATTAAATAGCCGCCCTAATGCACCCGTAAAATTTTCTATAGCTGGTAGCCATTGCTGCCATGGCTCTTTGGCACTTTCCTGCCAAGGAGTAAAAAACTGCTCAGTAGCATTTTCTAAAGTACTTTTTAGAGGACGACCAACAGAGTGGCTTAATAAATAGCAGCCCCTTGGCATACAAAAATCATTTTTAGCCATATTAGTTAATCCACTGTTTTAGCGTATTTAAGTCATCAAAACGCGTATTAATATCGTCTCGCTTAGCTGCTGCACGTCTATCCCTTAATTTAGCTAAGGAATCGAGTAATACTGGCAAAGGCGGTCCACTGGCAGTGACTTTATTAATATGCTGTTGTTGCATTTGCTCTGACGGTTGGGCAATAAACTTTTCGACCAGTTGGTTATGATGACCGATAGCGGTGTCACCATGTAATTTACACACTTGTATAAATAGTTTGCCGTGCTTTTGAAACCACTCTGTATGTTTATATTGTTCGGCTTTTAAGAAGTCATCCATAAAGCTTTGCATACGCATGGCTTCTCGCAATATTTGTTGATCTTCTGGCATCATATATAAAAATTTATCCACCAGCATTTGCGAGTAACTCGGCTCATTTGCACTACAAAGTCCTAGCAGCATATCAATAACATTAATGCCGGCAAAATCTCCCGCATTTGCACCACGGTAAACTTCTTTACCTACCCGGTAAGGCTTGTAGTATGGGCGTACACAATTAAAAAAACGCTCGGTATCAAGTTGAGTATACAAGGCATTATTCGACGCTATTACATCAATAAGTGCCGTTTTAACCACCTCAAGTAGTTCAGCAGTGACGGGATGTGAAATGCCTAATGGCAATATTTTTAGTAAAGCATCACTCGCACGTTTATACGCTAAAATACCTTGGGTGTTGTAATCTAAAAAAAGGGCTTCATCATCAAGATTTGTAAACCGTTTATAGGTGCCATTAATGGCTTTATTATGGGTGGTTAAATGTGCGGTTGCAAAACGAGGGGTTACTCCAATAGAAGCACCAATATGCATAGCAAGCGCCGATGCTTCTATCAGCGGTGAACTATTCTCTCTGCTTGGCTCTGTAATTTCATGTCTACGGCAAGCCGCCATGAATAAACCTACATTACCAAGTAAATCAAATGCGCTATCAAATCCTTCGTCGGTATTACCTTCGGCTAATAAATCGCTGATCAACGCATTACCTTGCTCTTTCAAGGTTTGCTTTAAGTTATCCCCAACCCCTTCAACATTTGCTTTATCATCTTGTTGCCAATACAACTCTTCTAACTGAGAATTTAGAGCAACAAACTCAGACCTAATCCAATTATCAAATTTAGCAGTGTAAGAACTCATGACTACATCCTGTTATTATTATTTTTTAATGCTAGCAAAGATCCCAGAGGTTAAAACGCTAAAAAAAATAGCAAAAGCAGTTATTGTTAGCAATAATCACTATTACTAGACAAATAATTAATAAGATTCTATAGCTATGTTAGATAATAAAGATCAGCAGCTACTCGTTGCCTTGCAATCGCAAGCCCGAATGTCGGTATCAGAATTAGCCAATACCATTAATCTCTCGGATACTCCTACTCTAAGGCGCATTAAAAAACTTGAGCAAGAACAGGTTATTATTGGTTATCACGCAGCTATTAACCCTAAGTCACTCAATCTTAATGTACTGGTTTATGCTTTCGTGCGACTGTGTCAAAACTCAGTGAGTGCTGCACAACAGTTTGAACAACATGTAGAAAAACTACCGCATGTACTTGAGTGCTCAGTGATCTCAGGCAGCCACGACTATTTATTAAAAATTATCTCTCAGGATTTAGAAAGTTATGAGCAGTTTGTAAAGCACCAACTGGGAAGCTTAAGCTGTATCGCCAACATAGAATCAACCGTTGTATTAAAGCAGTCATTTAGTAAAAAACAGCTACCACTTTAAAATATACGCTTAGGTTAAGACCCTTTATTTTCGAAGTTAATTAGATAATAATTAGCTTTAGTATAAGCTTTTTGATTACACCTTTTTATAAACTAATCTTAGCAGCTCAAGCCTAAATAAAGATGACTCAGTATTTCTTTTGCCATCAAAATCAAACCTAAAAACAACGCTAATTTGAAAGTATTATATTTAATCAACATCTTGCAAAACCTATATAACTCGATAAGCTCTCAGAATGTCTTTGCGTATATTGCTATGTTAAATGAACACATACCCACATATAAAATTTATCAATAACTTAATAATAATCACGCGCTATAACTTAAGCACCTCTTTTTCCTTATGTACTTATGCTCGCAGTACCAAGATAAGGCTATTATTATGAGCCACTTTTCTCACCAATGGTTTAATAGCATCAACCAGATTGACGCAACAAAATGGCATCATTTTTTTGGCGATGATCCTTTTACTCAACACGCTTTTTTATACGCACTTGAACAAAGCCAATGTGTAAGCGCAAAAACAGGTTGGCAGCCTCATCACTTAGCCGTTTATGAAGGCGATGAACTCATTGCGCTTGCCCCTGGCTACTTAAAAGCGCACTCCTACGGTGAATATGTATTTGACTGGGCATGGGCTGAAGCTTATGAAAAAAATGGCTTAGATTATTACCCTAAATGGCTATGTGGTATTCCCTTTAGCCCGATTGAGGGACAAAGAATAGGTATTATGCATAGCAATCCAAAGCTAGTGTATAAGTACATAACAGAGCAACTTAATAGCCACTGCGTAGAACAGGCATGGTCAGGCTGGCATGTAAACTTTTGCGACAAAGCACAAGCCACCCATCTTTATGATACCGGTGCTATGCGAAGAATCGGCGTGCAGTTTCAATGGGTTAATAATAACTTTAAAGATTTTGACGATTTTTTAAAAACCTTTAATGCCCGAAAGCGTAAAGCCGTTAAAAAAGAGCGCGCTAAAATCACAGAGCAAAATATCAGTATTGAATGGCTCAAAGGCGAGAAAATCACTACCGCTACAATGCAGCTTTTTTGTGAGTTTTATCAACGCACTTATTTAAAACGATCGGGTCATTTAGGCTACTTAAACAGTGATTTTTTTAGCTTGTTACACGCTTTAATGGCTGACAAATTGCTCATTATGCTAGCCAAAAGAGACCAGCAAGTAATTGCCGCCACCTTAAGCTTAATTGGTGATAATACCCTTTACGGCCGTTATTGGGGTGCTAGTGAAGAGATAGATTCGCTTCACTTTGAGCTGTGTTATTACCAAGGGATTGATTATGCTATTAAGCATAACATTCAGTGCTTTAATGCTGGGGCACAAGGAGAGCATAAAATCGCTCGTGGTTTTCAACCGATAATCACTTACTCTGCCCATCACATTGTTCACCCCGATTTTAATAATGCCATTGCAGATTACTTAGAACGCGAATGCCAACATATCGAAATTTACAAACAACAATGTAGCACTTTATTGCCGTTTAAAAATGAGTAACTGATTATTTGCAGGCATCGCAGTATCGCTGAGTAACTTAAGCCCATATTGCACTGCAAGCTGCTCAACCGCTTCGAAATCACGAATACCACTAAGCGGATCGCGACTTTGCAATAAACTATTAAATTCATCATTACTGGGGCTGGTAAACTTCCCTTTATATTTGAAAGGGCCATATACACACACCACTCCTTGCTGGTTTAAGTGCTGATTTACTCCAGCAAAAAAACGCGTAATTAACTCCCAGCTCACTATGTGAAAAGTATTAGCAGTATATACCGCATCCACTTTATTTACTGGCCAAGAATAGTTTAGATCAAGTAATAAAGGCGGATGCAAGTTTGCCAGTTGCACCTCATCATGCCATAACTTTATTCCTTGATGATTAACCTCTCGATCACTGGTATACCATTGTAAATGTGGCAATTTTTTGGCAAAGAAAACACTATGCTGACCCGTCCCCGAGCCTATCTCAAGTACTGATGCTGCATTTTGCAATGCAGGCTGCAAAGCCTTAAGTATATGATTTTTATTATTTTCGCAGGCTTGTGAAAACGGTTTGGTCATACTGATGCACCTAAATTGCAAATGAATGCACAATAGTAAAACAAATTTCAGCTATTCTGTCGTGAGTAAATTGACCAAAATAATAAAATAACATCAATTTCAATACGTTAAATTATCTTTACCGAGCTGGTACGCTATATGCTTTTATTAAATTACTCACTTAATGAGTACTAAACTACAAAAGGATAACATTATGTATATTTCACCTTATACCGCAGTAGATGCTGCAATGGCAGTTACAGACAAAAGCCTAGATAAAACGAGTTATGAAACAGATTGTAGAGCAACGGTTATCGACTTACTTTCTCATGTAAAAAATACTCAAAAGGCACAAAACAAACATGAAACAGACCAAATATTTATTCTTGGCTACAATTAAAATTCTGTTTAGCCTTGTAACCGGCTGTTTATATAAATACATTATTTAAGTCGACTTAAAATCAGTTTAAGTCGACTTTTTATTTTGTTCCATCATTAGCTTACCTTGACGCCCTCTACTTTTTAGCTATACCGTTGTAAATAGTAATAACAGCACCATATCTTTTTATATAGCGTAGTTAAATGTCATATATTCTCTTTTATAGGAGTACTAATGAGTAACTTTAGAACAGAATCAGATAGCATGGGCACACTCAACGTGCCTGCTGACGCACTTTATAAAGCACAGACCCAACGCGCCATCAATAACTTTACGATCAGTAGCCTCACAATGCCGCAGCAATTTATTATTGCCTTAGCGTATATCAAGCAAGCCGCTGCAATAGCCAATTTCAAACTAGGCCATTTAGATAAAACGAAAGCAAATGCGATCGACCATGCCTGCCAAGAAATTATTGATGGTAAGCATTATGAGCATTTCCCCGTTGATATTTTTCAAACTGGCTCAGGTACTAGCTCAAATATGAATGCTAATGAGGTCATTGCGAGCTTAGCCTCAAAACAAGCTAACCAAGCTATTCACCCAAATGACGATGTGAATATGGGGCAAAGCTCTAATGACGTTATTCCCACTGCGATTGCTTTGAGTAGTGCGATCAGCGTTGATAAAAAATTACTGCCAGCACTAGCAAATTTAGCAGACGCCTTAGAGCAAAAAAAAGCAGACATCGGCCACATAGTTAAAACTGGGCGCACTCATTTAATGGATGCAATGCCAATAACTTTTGAGCAAACACTCAGCGCATGGCAATCGCAGGTAAAGCATGCAGCTAGCGGTATTGAGCATGCACTAATACGTGTCTGTGAGCTAGCGCAAGGTGGCACAGCAGTAGGTACAGGTATTAATGCCGACCCACAATTTGCCGCTCTATTTTCCACACAGCTAACTGAAAAGGTAGGGATTCAATTTACCCCTAGCGATAACTTTTTTTATAATATTGGATCACAAGATGCGATTGTCGCTTTATCAGGACAGCTAAAAGTCTATGCAGTTGCACAAATGAAAATAGCCAACGATTTACGCTGGATGAACTCAGGCCCACTTGCGGGACTTTCAGAAATTGAACTTGAAGCATTACAGCCTGGCTCATCAATTATGCCGGGTAAAGTGAATCCGGTGATCCCAGAAGCCGCTGCAATGGTTAGCGCCCAAGTCATTGGTAACGACGCAACCATTACGGTTGCAGGCCAAGCTGGCAACTTTGAGCTTAACGTAATGCTGCCGGTAATCGCTTACAATATTTTGCAAAGTACCGAGATACTCGCTAATAGCGCGCAAGTGTTGGCAGATAAAGCCATTGCTAGCTTTAAAGTTAATCAAACTCAGATAGATAAAGCATTAACTAAAAACCCGATTTTAGTGACTGCGCTAAACCCTGTTATTGGCTACGAAAAAGCAGCAAAAATTGCTAAGCAAGCTTATCAGCAAGCACAGCCAATTATTGATATCGCTGAGCAAGAAACCGACCTATCTCGATCAGAATTAGAGGCATTACTCAATCCAGCTAAATTAACGCAAGGCGGGTTAACTTAAAAACTCTCCTTATCACCTCTTTAATATGTTGATAGTAGAGTTTTTATTGCTGTAATGAATGCACAGTGTATGATAGTGATGAATAATTCATCACTATCAGGAACGATTATGCGTACTCCATTACTCGCTCTACTGCTACCGCTTTGCTTAACGGCGTGCTTAGAAACAACCTCAAATAAAACTGAGCAAACTAAAACCAATGCGGTAGAAAATACGTCTACGCCGATACCGCAACAAAAATTACCACAAGCGAATAAGCAAAATAAAATAGCACAGCCATTACCTGCTGATGCAGCAAAAGAAGTGTCGCTTGATGATATTAAAACAGCAAAAGATAAGCTAAACAGCCTCATAGCAGATAAGCAATGTTCAACGAGTTCACAGTGTAAAGTGAATGCTGTTGGTAGCCGTGCCTGTGGTGGACCGAGCGATTATATTGTGTACTCTACACAAAGCGCCCCCCAAAAACAGGTTTCAGCCCTAAGCGATACAATTACTCAATTGGAAAGTACTTATAATGCGCAAAAAGGCATGATGAGTATTTGCCAACATTTAACTGCGCCTAGTACCCAGTGCGTTGAAAATAAATGTGTTAAACTTGAAGGCTCTGCGGTAAGTGTATTTTAAGGATTAGATTATGAGTTGTTTGTCATCCGTAATTAAACTATCAGCTGCCAGTGTTGTCATGACTATGCTGCTTAGCGGTTGCAGTAGCGCACTAACACCAAGCACAGCTCAAAACGCGAGTGAATCTGTTTTAAATACTCAGCTTAATGAGCTTACAAGTAATAAAAGCTGCACAGCCAGTTATCAATGTAAGGTGTTAGGTGTTGGCTCGCGTGTCTGTGGGGGCCCGAGTAAGTATGTTGTGTATTCAACATTAAATAATTCTCAAAAGCATGCCGAGCAATTAGCACAAAAAATCACTCAGCAAGAACAAAAAAATAACACTGCGCTTGAGTTCGATGACTGTTCACCAGTGCTAGAAGTTCACTCTTTATGTATTGATAACCAATGTAAAACCGTTAATTACCAGTAGCAGTTCGTTTCGGTGTTAATTTAATAGTGGTATTAACACCGAAATAACCACTACCATGAAAATACATACACCAGCCTTAAAAATGTATTCCAAAGGCATGTTCTTTTGTACCCAATAAGCATATATAAAACGCACAAAGTAGCTTGCCGCTGTGCCAAATAACGCAAACATAAGTAAGTAGGCAATCAATATAATATTCACAGCTGCACTTCTTTAGAAATAATAACCTCAGTGTAAGTATTTTATATAAAGAAGGCAAAAGGGTTACTTAGTCTTTTTTGTATGCTCAATGAGTAGATCTGCTACCTGTTGCTTTACCGCTCTTTTATCATCTACTGCAACTTCAAACCGACTAGCCAATTGCGCTATTTCATCATCATTTAAATTAAACGATAAACGCTGCCGTGTTTTTTTAGACTTTACATCAAGGCCTAAAATTTTGCGGATCATATCTGAGGGAGTAAGTTCTTGGTCGATAGCTTGTTTTTTTATCGACTTTTGTACCTCACTACTCAAATCAAAGGCCATTTGCGTGGCGCGCACAGCTTGCTCTTGGCGCAACCACTTGTCTTTAGTATCACTCACTGGGCATCTCCAGGAAACAAGTCAACGATATCGCTAATTGGGCGAGTTAATGTCAGTGATACTTCTGTTTCACCTCCCTCCCAAATTTCGATATTAACGCTATGCCCTTCATCGGGTGACGCTAAACAAATCATTTCACAGGGTTCACCACCGTCTTGCTCATAGCGAGGTAGCGCTTGGCCACGAAAATCTTTATTATGAAAATAACATACATAAGGTGATTCGCTTTGTTGATAACTGCCAGCTAAAAACTGCATTAAGCGCTCAGGCGTATTTTTAACTGTAATATGCGTTAACGATTCTTCATCAAAAATACGTGAAAACTCATCCAAACCAAATACTTCATCAACATCATCACGCTGAATCTTTATTGAGAAATTAGCCCACTGCTCACCATCGTTTTGTTCTATTTGTAAAAACACCACTTGGCCTGTGTTAGTTTCAAGTACGAATTCAGTATCACTACTATGTTGGTACTGATACGTTTGCACATCAATAACGCGAAGTGTTTGGCCTTTGAGCCATGCAGGATAAGCAAACGAGTCAATCACTGTAAACATGTCACCTTTTTTAAGGTCACTCGCGTGATTAAGCTGACGTTCTGGCTTTTTTTTAGATTTGAAAAAATTAAACATATAAGGTGCCTCTGTAAGCAAAAAAGGTAACGGAGCAAAACTCGGTTACCTTTTTAATATGGTTCTAAATGTTAGCTATTTTGCTTCGCTTTAATGCGCGCTAAAATATCAGCACTTTTTGGATTGGTATCACCAATACCCGCTTCAGCCATTTTAGCTTTTAAATCATCGCCATTAACATCTGCTTCTAGAGACTTTGCAGCACCTAATTGATCAGTACGGTCTTGTTGGCGTTGCTTAATGCGCTCAAGCGACTGACGAGCTGATGTCATCGACGAGCTATTAGTATTAAGCGTGCTATTTACAGCCATTGTCGCTTGTTGAACGCTTTCTGTGGTTTTAACCATAGTAAGCTGACGCTGGTTTTCTTTAATTGATTTTTCAGCATCTTTAACTTGCTGCTTCAAGGTCACTATGTGATTAGTAAAGCCCGCTAATACTTGCTCGTGTTCGGCTTTCTCAGCTTCAAAGTCACCAATTTTTTCTGCAATTTCTAATGCTAATGCTTCATTCCCTTTTTCAAGGGCTTGACCTGCATACGCTTCGTGCTCAGCAATTGATGCATCTACTGCGCTAATTTTACGTTTGGTTTGCATCTCTTTAGCCATTACTTCTGTCAGGCTTTTTTTAGCACGATTTAGTGCATTTTGTGCATCGGCAATTTCTTGTTCAAAAATACGAATACCATTCGCATCAACAATTGCTTCGCCCGCTTCACGCGCGCCACCACGTACCGCTGTAAATAATTTTTTTAAAATACTCATAATCTTAACTCCAAAAACTTGTTTATATCCTATTAGGTAAAGCGAGAGCCATATACTATTAGCAATCAGCACTTACCTAGGCGGGTATCCTAATCGTTTAAATACAAGGTCACGGCTTCTAGTGCATCAATTGCGTTATCCGCTAACGTCACTAGTTCGTGGGTAACGTCATCTAATGATGAATTTACCGAAAGTGCACCAAAAATCGCATATTTATTATCAATTTTGGCAAATGCACTTAGCGGAATTGGCACGTTTAAACGCAGTAGTGTTTCGTTTAACTCGTCGCGTAACTCGCTTTTTACTTCGTCTTCACCAAACAAGTAGCTAATACATAATAATTGCTCTTGTGTTTGGGTAACAAAAATTGGAAGCTCATCGTTTCCATCAACAATGACTTGTAAAACATCTTGCTCACCTGGATTGGCAATCAAGAAAGACTCAAAGTTAGCACCCTCAGTTTCAAAAGACGCTAATTTTATTGAAAGTTCATTTAATTCCATGTCTCTGCCTTTTTGTCGTTTGACATATTATGTCTGAGTTAAGATTCGCATGGCCGACATATTATGTCAACCATGTTTTATTAATTTTTATACAATTCACTTTCTATTTGCCAAGCAGCCCGGTAATAATCATATAAACGACCAGAACCTAACCTATTGACTTCAATATCGTTAACTTGTTCAAAATAGTTATTAGGAAATGCAAAACTGGCTAATAAATATTTTTTACTAATCCACCGAGATGGCACTGGCATATCCGTTATATTGCTAATACGTGCACTTGGTGATTGCCCCATTTTAGTAGCAATAGTCCACCCCCACTGACCAAACGAAGGGATGTTTTGCTGATATTGCTCTACATAATCAAAACCTGCGGCTTTAACGGTTTTAGCAATACTTAAAAATGCCTTTTTTGCATGATAAGGCGAGGTTGACTGTACCGCCATAGCACCATCAGGTGCCAATAATTGACGCACATGGTTATAAAAATAGTCGCTATACATCTTATTCAGATCGGGATGATTAGGGTCTGGCAGGTCAATTAGGATAGTATCGAACTGCTTTGACTGATCCAGTAGCCTCTCAACTTCTAAAAATGCATCACCCACAATAATAATTGCTCGGGGGTCATGCATCGATTCATTATTGAGTGCCACTAATCGCTGTTTAATATCATCAGGCGGTGTGTATTTGTTATCTGTATGACCAAATAAATTGAGTAGCTGTCCATCTAAATCAATTAAAGTCACTTCCTCAACCGGCCACTTTAATACATCACGCATGGCCAATCCGTCACCGCCACCAATAATCAAAACACGGTCATGACGATTAGATGCGAGCATTGCAGGATAAACCAGCATTGAGTGATATATTTGCTCATCTACACTAGAGAACTGCAAACGACCATTTAAGTATAGATCGGTGATTGGCTGTGGCTGATTTTTACTTAAGCGTTCGGTTAACACCACATGCTGGTATTTCGTTGCTTGGGAATAAATAACTTTATCTTTGTATAGTACGTTACTTAGATTATCCATCCAGCTACTACCAAACTGCAAAATAAAAGCGAATAACACCAGCAATAATATATGGCAAACCAATAGCAACTTAGCAAAGCGTACATAGCTATGGTAACGCCATAAAAAGGCAAGGCCGGCAATAATGTTAAATAGCGCTGTCCAAGCAGCGGCTTGCATTATTGGCATCGCGAGCATAATACTCACCCAAATTGCCGCGCCAATACCGGCGCCAATATAGTCAGCCCCATATATAGTGCCGGCGTTATTTTCTAAAAAACGTCCATAAACATGCTGGCGAATACGCGCAATAAGCGGTATTTCCATACCAATAAATAGCCCTAATATTAAGCCAAATACATAGGGTAAAAAGCGAGACCACTCTTGCAGCTTTTGAAACACATAACCATTAAGAATAACGTCAGGTGGAATATTAAAAATACTTGAGAATAAATGAGGGAGTGAATAACTAACAGCAATGATACTGGCAATGGCTAATATACAGCCCATACCTATGAGCGCAATAATGCTTTCTAGCCAGGCAAATGCGGTAAAGGCATCTTTAAACCAACGCGCTAAAAATGCCCCCATCCCCATAGCTACAATCATAGTGCCTATCATGGCGTAAATTGCACTCTCAACTGAGCCTAGTACTCGGCCAGCGTAATGAGAAAGTAAGTATTCATAAATAAGGCCGCACCCTGCGAGTACGGCCATAACAGTGATCAGTAAAATATCATGCCCAAGTAAATTAAATTTACTTGGGGAAGCTTGAGTTGATGACACGTGATTATGCACCCAGTAGTGTGGCCATAGTGATCCCGACAGCAAATGACACTGCTGCAGAAATAGCGGCAACACCCACATTCTTTTGACGATTCACTTCATCTGAAATATTACACCCAGCAAGAATGATTTTAATCGTCAGTAAGTGCAGTAAAATGAAAGCAACCAAACTAACAACGGCACTTAGCGCCCAGTAAAGTAAACTCGCGTTAATATTATCCGCAGCATAGGGAGCAATACCTGTTGCAGCAGTAATGGCTAATGCACTACCAATTAAAAAGCCGGCATAGCGAACACCTACTGCTAAATTACCATCAACAATGGCTTGTTGTAGGCAATCACCGCTTTTATTGGTACGTTTAAATAATTGCACTCGGTATTGGCTTACTAAAAGCAGTACCACACTACCAATCACAAAAGCGGCAATCACAATAGGAATGCCATGCCAGCCTTCGGTAGCAACCCACAATAGTGCAGAGCGAATAACCACCGCAACACTAACTACATGGCCAAAATCAATAATTGACGCAGTAACGTTACCTTTGACTATTTCGTTATGTAAGCTTACTTTACGCAATGCCACTTTATCTTGAAAAAAGTGACCCAGCTTTATAAGCAAAATTGCTAATGCACCATAGCCAAGCATTAACAGAGCTTCTTTTTGTAACGTAGCAGCAAAAGCACCACTACTTACACCCGTTAATACAATCGCAAGGGCAACTAAGCCAGCGGCAAAGCTTATTCCGAATGCAAAGTTATCTCGCTCGGTAATTTCATCATTAGCATGTAAATTAGACACCCAACCTTTAATATACTTTAGGCTCACAAACAGTAAGATGATAATTGCAAAGTCTACTGACAGTGCTTGCAAAGACCACATAGTTATTCCATTAAATTCATACATATTATTCTAACTCCAACGTTATTCTTTACTTACCACGACTTACGCCGCGCGAGGTTCTGCTACTGCTATTACGAACCGATCCTGAATTATTGCTATAACTACTCGCTCTTGAGTAACTGCTGCGACTTTTAGGCGGCGTATAACTGCTGCGACTCAAACCTGATGCACCTGTTTTTTTACTCGCATAAGGACTAGTGAACTGCTTGCCTTGGCGTTGGTAAGATTGTCGTGTACGTGTTTCTAACGCACTTTGGGTTTTTATTTGTTTAGGGCTTGAGTAACGAGTACGACCATAGTCATTGTAGTAACTATACTTGCGGCGTTTACTCCAACTTCCGTATTCAACTCGGTCAAATACATCACCCAAAATACGGTACATGCCGTACCATTGCCAAAAACTAATACCGCTACTATTCGTTTGCCAATTACCATAGTTAGGATTACCTACCATTTGGTTACCAACCCCTTGGCCTTCAGCTTTTTGGCTTATAGCGCCAACTCGTGCCAAAGAGCCATTCGACATATCCGCAAGCATATTAATAGGATCGGTTAAGGCATCAGAAAATAACGTTGGCTTGGCCGCCTCACGCAATAAATCAATATTGTATAAAGTGTCTTCGTAAGGAGGAATTAAGTAATTACCCTTAATATCATCAAGACGTTGGGTTAAGCCACTATAAAGGGCTCCTTGGCGTGTGGCATCAAGGCTAACGACATCAACAACCTTACTGAGTTCAGGCTGCTGTTGTTTAAGGATACGACTGTATTCTTTAAGAATAATCGCATTACGTATACTACCATTATCAAGTGCTTTACCAAGCTGAGTAAGCTCGACATCGGCCTTTTTAATGGACTCTTGAATTGTTTGTTGTAGCTGTTCTTCTTTAGATTGACAACCAATCAGTGCTGTAAACAAACAAAACAGGCTGAGAAGTTTCCAAGCTTTTATATTCGACATTCATGTCACCTGATTTACTAAATTATCCTAGATAGTTTTACACAGGACAGTTATTAAACCAACAATGAAATTGCAACAAGATGATAATTTAGGGACTAGTTTAAAGATGCAAGGAGAATAACTAAGATCAGTAAAGACGGAGTGCTGATGGTAATACTTCAAAACTGAGGGCTGTATACTGACTATATTTGGAGTGGGTGCGCTACTTCGTTGTGATGACGCAGTAGAATGCCTTAGGGTCGGCTCTGATCAATTCTCTTCCTTTAACCTAATACCTTCTTTTACTTTATTCCAAACGTAAAAAAGCCCGACTCATCCTCTGTCGTGTTCTTCGTGTTCTTTTATCCGTGGGTTTCGTGATACTCAACCCATGCTACGGTTGTCTGATTAACGCAGTGCAACTGATAGCTGACGGCTGATAGCTAGTATTTTCACTTTCCTGCAGACGTAAAAAAGCCCGACTCTTTCGAGTCGGGCTTTCTTGTATTTGGAGCCTGGTAATGACCTACTTTCACATAACAAATGCTACACTATCATCGGCGCTGTTTCGTTTCACTACTGAGTTCGGCATGGGGTCAGGTGGGGCCAAAACGCTATTGTCCCC
>NZ_PNDJ01000099.1:0-5264 GCF_005887255.1 Pseudoalteromonas sp. S1609
TTTGGCTTTAGCGCGGGCAATAGCGGCTGCAACTGCTGACTTTTTGTCATCTACAGCTTCGTCATCACCATTATTTTGTGCTTTTTGCTCTTTATAAAGGCGAGCTTGCTCTTTACGGGCTGCGCGTTCTTTTGCAACTTCACTGTTATCTGGCTCAAGTTCGCCACCTTGCTTTTTAGCTTTAGCACGCGCAATTGCCGCTGCTACAGCTGATTTATTGTCACCATCGCTGGTTTTATCTTTAACGCGGGCAAGGGCATCGGCTACTTTTTGCTGTTCTTCGGTTGATTTAGCTGCTGGCTTACGTTTGTGACGATTTTTTCGCTCAGCTTGTTCTTGCTCTAAACGCGCTTTACGTGCATCAAATCGTTCTTTAGCGCGATCTGATTTTATCTTCTCGGCAATTTGCTCTTTAATCTCAACTTTTGCAACGCGGTAGTATTGAACGAGTGGTATTTCACTTGGGCAAACATAGGCACACGCGCCACATTCAATACAATCAAATAAGTTATGCTCTTGGAGTTTGTCGTATTCTTTTGATTTAGCAAACCATTGTAATTGTTGTGGCAATAACGAGGCAGGGCAGGCATCGGCACAGGCACTGCAGCGAATACAGGCTTTTTCTGGGCCAGGCTCTGCTAATTCTTTGTGATCTGGGGCAAGTATGCAGTTTGTTGTTTTAACAACGCCAATACGAACCGTTGGTAAGGTAAAGCCCATCATAGGGCCGCCCATGACCACGCGCTGTTGCGGCACAGGTGAAAAACCTTGGCAATCAAGTAAGTGCTTAATTTCAGTACCTAGTAAAGCCCATACGTTGCCTGGATTATGTATGGTATTGCCGGTAACGGTAACGACACGTTCAATTAACGGTTTACCTTCGTATACAGCTTGCTGTATCGCAAATAAAGTGCCGGTGTTATGTACTAAAATGCCGATATCAGCAGGAATGCCACCATTAGGTACTTCACGGTTAGTGAGCAGTTTTATTAGCTGTTTTTCACCGCCAGAGGGGTAAACAGTAGGCACGGTTTGTATTAAAATATGCTCGTTATGCTTCGCCGCTTCTGTCATGGCTGTGATAGCCTCGGGCTTATTGTCTTCTATACCAATAATACACAGGGTAGGATTGAGTAGCTGCTGCATTAGCTCAATACCTTTGACTATTTCAGCGGCGTGCTCGCGCATTAAAGTATCGTCAGCCGTGATGTAAGGTTCACACTCAACCGCATTAACAATCAAAAATTCAATAGGTTGTTTAATATCAGCTTTTACATAGGTTGGGAAGCCTGCGCCGCCCATGCCAGAGATCCCCGCATTATGAATAACATCAACGAGTTCATCGTGTGATGCATTGGCTGGGTTTGCTAAAGGCGATAATTCACACCAGGTATCTTTGCCATCGGGTTCAATAATAATGCTTAATTCAGGCAAAGCAGAAGGGTGTGCTGATGGCATAGGCGTAATATCAATAATAGTGCCTGATGTAGGTGCATGCACAGGTACCGACCAGTTAGCAGAAGGCTTAGTTAATGGTTGACCTTTTAATACGTGCTGGCTTTTTTCTACAATTAACTTGCCGCTAGCGCCTATATGCTGCTTTAAAGGCAGAACGAGTTTTTCAGGCAAAGGAAGGCGCGCAATAGGCGTATTATTAGATAATGACTTTTGCTGCGGAGGATGTACGCCGCCAGGAAATGCCCAAACGGTGCCTTTTTTTATTTGTTCAAGTAACTTTTCCACTCAAACCTCTAATCTATTTGGGTAACAGGAATAGCGTCTAGTTGCCATTTCCAAGTTTGTTTTGTTGGTGCAACGGGTAGCATGTCAATACAATCGACCGGACAAGGTTCAACGCACAAATCGCAGCCTGTACATTCGTCAATTAGAACGGTGTGCATTTGACGGGTTGCACCAACAATGGCATCAACAGGGCAGGCTTGAATACATTTGGTACAACCAATACATTCATCTTCGCGAATGTAGGCCACCGTTTTAACTGGCTCGGCTTGTTCGCCGCCGGCTAGAGGTTTAGCCTCAACACCCATCAAATCGGCTAACTTTTTAACTGTCGCATCACCACCGGGTGGGCACTTGTTTATTTCATCGCCATTGGCAATGGCTTCTGCATAAGGGCGACAACCAGGATAACCACATTGACCACACTGTGTTTGTGGCAAAATGGTATCGATTTGCTCCACTACAGGGTTACCTTCAACGCGAAAGCGAACAGCTGCAAATCCTAAAATTAATCCGAAAATTAACGCCAGCAAACCCAGCGCTATTAAAGCGTACAACAAGGTCATATTAAAACTTCACTAATCCAGTAAAACCCATAAAGGCCATTGACATTAAACCTGCCGTTATCATTGCGATTGAAGCTCCTTTAAATGGAGTGGGCACATCTGCTGCGGCCAAACGTTCGCGCAATGCCGCAAATAAAACCAATACTAATGAAAAACCTACAGCGGCACCAAAGCCATAAACGGCAGATTGTAAAAAGGTGTGATCTTCTTTGATGTTTAATAAAGCAACACCGAGTACTGCACAGTTAGTCGTTATTAAAGGTAAAAATATTCCCAGTAGACGGTATAACGTTGGACTGGTTTTTCTAACAACCATTTCAGTAAATTGAACAACCACTGCAATAACTAAAATAAAGCTCATTGTTTTCAGGTAGGTGATATCTAGTGGTAATAAAATATACTCGTTTACTAAATAACTGGTCACAGAGGCAAGCGTTAGCACAAAGGTAGTTGCTAAAGACATACCTATGGCTGTATCAAGTTTTCCTGATACACCCATAAACGGGCAAAGGCCTAAAAATTGTACTAATACAAAGTTGTTAACTAACACTGTTCCAATTAATAACAAGACGTATTCTGTCATGTGTGCCTCACGCTAATAAAATCCCGTGTATTATCCTTTTTTCTACTGCGATTAACAACACGTTGAGTGATTATCAGTTAAATAAACAACGTAAAATAACGGGCTAATTCTAAAGGGCCAAAATCTAAGAGCTTTGCAATTAAAAAGCTGTCTGCATTTTAACGGCTGAACAATAGCAAAAGCACACTTTAAAACGTAAAAAAGAGCATAAATGCTCTTTTTTATTTGAGTTAGGATGGGTTAGATGTCTTTAGGCTTTTCAATGTAATAACCCTGAACGCCATCAAGGCATAATGTTTCTACAATATGTTTTTCTTCTTGGCTTTCAACGCCCTCTGCAAAAACACTGACGCCAATTCGATGGGCAAGGTCGACCATTAAACGCATAAAGTACTGATTGTTTTTATCGTCTTCCAAACCACGTGTATAGCTTGCATCCATTTTAATAAAATCTGGTTTTAAATCTCTGAAAAATTTAAATGAGGTGAGTCCCACACCAAAGCGTTCTACCGTTATTCTGGCACCAACGCGATGCACCATATCAATAAAGCGTTTGCTTGCTTTAATGTTTTGTTGAAGACCAAATTCACTCACTTCAAAAATTAACTTAGAAGCAATATGGGTATCTTTGAGTAAGCGGCGCTCTAACCAAATCATGAATTGGTCGCTGTGCGCGCTAGATGGGGTAATATTTAAGCCAAAATACTTTTCAGATAAATTACTCGATTTTATTCTTTCCAAAGACGATTCTATTATTAACTTGTCAATTTCAATGGCCATATCGAGCTTTTCAGCCATTGCTAAAAATGAAGCGGTAGGCAAAGCTTGGTTTTCTTCTGATTTGAAGCGGGCTTGAATTTCAGCATAGGCTTTAATGCTTTTGCCTAAAGGCATAATATTTTGGATCACCAAATGGACGCTTTTAGACTCAATTACTTCGTTAATCACTTTACGCCAGTTTTGGTTACCAAATCCTGCGCTCACATTATTAACTAGATCAGTATCACGTTGCACATGCCACGCATTAGCTTGCTTAGACTGCGCCATGCTCATTGCATTATCAACAATAGAGAGTAACTCACCCAAAGGTTTTGATTTTTCGTACCCCACAATACCAGTGTTTGCAACCGAGCTAAGTTCTTGGTTTTGCATATATTGAGTAAAGCGAGATTGTAAGTTCTCACCAAATTTTTCGGCTTCTTTCAACGGGGTATTTGGTAAAATTGTTATAAAATCAGAGCTGTTAACTCTAAAAACTTGGCTGCCGGAATAGGTGCCACTGATGCTGACAATAATATCTGCAACGGCTTTAATGTATTCATCACCTTTTTGATAACCGCGGCTTTGATTTATAGACTGCAACTCACTACAGCGAACGAGTGCTAAAGAGCCAAATGTACTTACTTCGGTGTTTTCAATATTCTTTTCGTAGTAATCAACAAACATATTGCGATTACCTAACTCAGTCACACCGTCTTTGTAGGCCTCACGTTTTATTGTGTGTGCAGCATTTTTTATATTGTCATTCTTACTTTTTAAAAAGTGCGATAAACGATTAAAGCTAGGAATTAAACTTTTCCCTAACTTAGCTAACTCTGGCGAATCAATTTTAGTCGCAAAATCATCGCCTAGTTGATTTTGGTTTATATAAATATCAATGACATCAGCAACGTCCGTACATATATTGTCATTAATGTGCTTAACAATGGTTTTCATTAATGCAATAGGTATTAGAGCGAGTAGGGTGCTAATAATTAAAATTATAAAAAAAGCAGTTTGAAACTGCTCACTCAAATGAGTGATGTTTATTTTAAATTCAACTTTTATATCGGCGTTATCATTAGTGGCATACTGAGGGCGCACTGAGTTGTTGCTTGACTGAATAAGTTCCGCAATAACAGGTAATTGCGGTGCGTTGTTAACTGAAAATACTTCAGCACCTTGATAATCACGTAAAGTAAAATGTGAAAAGATTTCACTGCTTGCAAGTGTATTTTTTAAGTTATCAGCAGAGAGGTCAGTTGCAGATAGGTTTTTAATATATTGCTCGACGGTCGCCTGCGCATTTTTTTGAGTTTTACCGATGGCACTATCAAAGTTTTGGCTAATAAAATAACAGCCAGCAGTCACAAGAATCAACCAAGCCATCAGTTGTATAAAAATAAGTTTTTTAAATGCTGCCATTGTTTAATCTTTATATGTCAAAGGGGAGGACACAACCTCATGATTATTAAAATAATTATAGCTTGATAGAGAAAGTTATCAAATAGTTAGTTTTTGTAATCAAAAAGTTTTTTATTTTAATAGGAAATGGTAGAGCAAATTTAAGGAGATGTCTATGGAAGTGTAGTAAATTGGCTCCCCCTCCCCGACTC